>DATEMG010000490.1:0-2676 GCA_035275805.1 Blastocatellia bacterium | reverse complement strand
ATGGACACAGCGGCTTCTTTCCCGGCTACGTAACCGAGATGATGTACTTTCCCGAATCGAAGATCGCAATCGCCGTGCAAGTCAACACGAGCGCGCCACGCGTAACTAGCAAACCGCTGACTGCCTTTATCGTTGATCTGGCCGAGTTGGTTGAAGGAACGCGTCAATAGAACGCTGATACGGCGGACGAGCGCGGATCATCGCGGATAAAACCAAATGAGATCAGCGTCAATCCGCTCTATCCGCGTCATCCGCGTTCCATTAACCCGTATACTGATCTGAAACCCGCTCTAGTATTTCCGGCTCAGCCGGCGCGGGCTCCGTCAGGAACCGCTCTTTCAGGGACAGCCAGCGCCGGAAGGACTCCGTCGGCGTAACCGATGTCGAACAACATCCCTTCCGAAATCTGCCCCATCATCTTTTTCGGCGGGAGGTTGACGACGAACAGAGCCTGTTTGCCCTCGATCTTTTTCGGATCATCGCGCTCCTGTTTCATACCGGCCAGGATGGTTCGTTTGTGGTCGCCGAAATTGACCGTGAGCTTGACGAGTTTGTCGGAGCCCGGAACGTCTTCCACTCTCTCGATAGCGCCGACTCGCACATCAATTTGATTGAGCGTGTCGAATGAAATCTCCGGTTTGACCGGCGCAGGTTTGAACGTTTCCATAAGCGCAACAATACTACTTGAGCAGCGAGTTCAACAATCGCTCCGCTTTCAAGTGCAAGTCCTCGGGCGCGCCGTAAAAAACCATCGCCGTCTTCCCCTCCCTGTCGAAGACGAACATCGTCGGCACGCTGCTGATCGTACCGAAAGACGCCGCCAGGGCTTCCGTCCCCATCACCACGCGCGGCGCCTGTTTGAGCGACTGCGCCTGCTTACGCGTTTCAGACTCTTCGGATTCGATCGCCACGGTGACCACTTCCACCCTGTCGCCGTAACGCTGTTTGACCTCGCCCAGCCAGCCCAGCGTCGAGCGGCAGGGCGGACACCACGTAGCCCAGAACTCGACGATCACCACCCGGCCCGCCAGATCGGCGGACTCGATCCGCCCCCCTTCGATGTCCCTCAGGTCCAGCGGCGGCAGCGCGGAGATCTCGCCTACGGCTTCCGCCTGCGTATGAGCTTTTTTTGGCGCCGGCGCGCGGCCACGCAGCGTCAGGTCAATCATCCGCGCCAGGTCTTTTTTGAATTTCGCCTGATTGGTCGTGGCTTTCCACGGGTGATACTTTCCGGTCGTCGCGCCCCATCCGCCGAAGTCCTCCGGTCTGGCGACCATCGCATCATTCACGAAGACGACCGGGTACCGCTTCACGCCGTAGCGCTCCGCCAATTTGGAATCGCCCCAGTTCTCATTAACGAACCGCACGCGCCCTTTGTAACTCTCCACGACATCTTTGATCAGCAAACTTGCCGGATCGGAGAGACCTCAGGTGTAAGGCCAGCGGGCAAGCGTCACCGTGACTTCCCTGGCGACGACTTTCGGCGCCGGGCCTTCCTTGAGCCTCGCCATGTATTTGAAATATCGCGGCGCCACGTGATGCAGAATCACGGCCGCCTGTTTCTGATCGTTCGCGTCGCCGGATTCCAGCGCAGCCTGCGCCATTTGCCAATACAGCCAGCCGACGCTGTGATCGGTTTTGCGGCCCGACAACTGCGCGCGGAACGACTCGCTCAGTGTTTTCAACGCGTCGGGCGCCAGGCTGTCGGCGGGCATTGAATTGACGGCCTCCAGCGCGCGGAACACTTCGAGGTATTGCAACAACGCGCCGCCGAACCGCCGTTCCCGCTCCAGGTCCTGCGCCACTTTCAACGACGCGTTTATTCGAATGAAAGCGTTGTCCTGATCCGCCGCGCCGAGCCGGCGGTAGGACTGCATGACTTCCCTTTCCAACTCTTCCAACTCGGGCGCGAGCGAACGCAACGACGGAGCCGCGCCCGATGCGACGGCGTCGAGACCGCGACAGAATAGCGCGAATTCGAGCTGCGCCTTCGCCCTCCCGAGATAGAACAGCCCTGCCTCAACCGTCCACTGTTCGCCGTACAACCTGCCTGACTGGTAATGCGGCTGAACCTGCGTCAGCGCCCGCTCGAGCATGGCCTGCACGACCAGCGGCGACCGTCGTGCGGGCGAGGCTGTCAACAGGCGCTCTTTCTCCGCCAAGGCGCCGCCGAGCCGCTTCCATTCCCGCTCCAACGCGTCAAGCCCGCCTTTCTCGACGTCCGCCCTGGATTTTTGATATTCGATGGCTGGCAGCGTCGCCGCGGACGGGTGAAGCAGAAACAGGCTCAAGAATACGTGTCCGGACTGCCTGGCTCGTTCGACCCGGCTGAAATGCCCGGCATAGGTTTCACCATCCGCGTCGGGAAGTTTGAGTGAGTTGAGAACGCCCTTCAACCGCGTGGCTTCCGCCGCAATCGAAGCGCCTGTCCGATCGCCGGGGCGCTCAGGCGGCGATTGCGCCAATGCGACAGGCGTAATGATGACGATGAGCAGGGCTGTCGAAACTAGTCTCTTCAGCATGCGCCTCCTTCGTTCACCTACAGGTATTGAGTAAAACCATGAAATGACGGAGGCAGCATGACTAAACCGCCGAATGCAATCTTCACCCTACTTGTAAAAAGTCTTTTGACTAATTGTAAAAACTTTTCGACCAGCGCAAAAAAGCGCCCGAATC
>DATEMG010000489.1:0-12914 GCA_035275805.1 Blastocatellia bacterium | reverse complement strand
CGCGCGCGGTACTGAACCGGCGTCCAGATTTTGCGTAGTCCGATTTAGCTGTGATCGTCATTTTTTGATGAACGGCAATTCGACCAATTCCGCGCGCCCGAGTTCCGCCTCGCCCTGTTTCAACGTGAATTCGGTTCCGGGCGTCAGGTGATAACGATGCACATAGCCGAGCGCGATGAAGCTATCCAGCGCGAAGCTGCGCGCGACGCTGGTAATCTGGCCGACTTTCTTGCCGTCGTCGTCGAACAGATCCGCGCCGGGCTGGGCCGGTTGGTTGGCGTCAATCAGCAACCCGCGCAAGCGCTTCGCCGGCTCGCCGCGCCAATGGATTCGCGCGATGATTTCCTGACCCAGGTAGCACCCTTTCGTGTAACTGACCGCGGCCTCCAACTCGGATTCGAGAATGATGTAATCTTCGCCTGCGTCGGCGCCCTCGCGAGGGACTCCGGCTTCGATGCGCGCGATTTCGAACGCCCCCAAGCCCGCCCGGCGCGCGCCGAATATGACGCCGCGCTCTAGAACTGTCTCGATCGTCTTCTGAGCTAATTCGACCGGGACAAAGAGGTCGAACCCAATTTCGCCGCATCGGCTGTGAGACGCGGCGAAGACTCGCGCCCCATCGATTTGACGTTCTGCGATCTTGTATTGCCTCTCGTCGATCGGCTCGCCGGTCAATGCCTCGATCAATTCCGGCGTCCGCGGCCCTTGCAGTGAGAACAGCGCGAAATGATCGCTGACGTCGGTGACGAAAAATTCTCCGGCGGGGACGAACCGGCTCAGGTTCTTGAAAATCTTCTCGCGGTTGATCGCTTCCAGTTCCATCAGCAGGTAATCGCCGAGGTTATAAACCCGGCAGAGCGCGAGCAGTTTTCCTTGAAGCGTGGGGAAAGCCGCCAACACTCCTTCGCCCGCCCGCAGCGATTTGACATCGTTGCTGATCAGGCCATTCAGGAATTGAATCGAGTTTTTGCCGCTGAGCTGCAATTTCCCGGCGTCGGAGAGATCAATCACGGCGACGCCGCCGCGAATCGCGTCGTACTCGCCTCGAAGATCGCCGTAATCTTTCGGCAAAGTTTCGCTCACTTCTTTCACCTTTCGCTCATTATTTCTGTGGGACCTATAAGACATATGGGTCTCATCAGAGAAAATCTTTGGCCAATTCTTCACGGACCGCGCCCGAGGTCAATGCTTCGTGACGGTAATTGGGATGATCGATCACCAGCCGCGCTGGGTTCGCGCCTGTTACGAAGGCCTCGCGCTGCGCGTCACTGAAACGGAACCGCACGTATTGTACCGCGCTGATGCGGTGGTCGTCGCTCTGTCTGGCGTCAAAAACGCCTGGCAACCGCTCATCGCCGACACGGACGTAGGTCGCCTCGCCCGTGTTCACGCCGTGAAACTTCGTGATCTCATCGCGGATTCGGGCCGCGTCGGGAAACTCGATCAACATCGTCGCCGCCAGTTCGTTCTCATCCGGCAGCAACTGGTTGTACGTGTCGACCTCGCGCCGAATCGCGTCGTCGTCGACTATGCGTTCGGCTCGCATCATCTCCTGAATCTGAAACAATATGGTGTCGTGGTTCTCGAAGACGAATGTCACCATCGGCCCAACCGGCAGGCGGCGATTTTTTTTCATCCCTATGATGCGGCGGCGAAACTCGTCGCGCGCCTTTTCATATTGCGCAATGTCGAGGATTTCTGAAAGCGCCACTTTGTTCATTTCTCTTCTTCTTCGATCCCATAAGCCTTCGCCAGGACTTCAACCGGGTGCAAGGTCACGCGCGCCGTGCCCTGCCGGATTTGCAACCCGGCGAGAGCGCAATCGGTGGCTACGATGTCGGCCCCCGACTCATTCACGCCGCGATGCAACCCGCGCGCCACCCTCTGCGCCAGGTTGAAATACTCCTTCTTCATCGCCCACGTCCCGTCGTGGCCCGAACAGCCTTTGTCGATGAAGACGACCTGCGCCCCGGCGAGCCGGAGCAGTTCGACGGATTTTGCCCCGATGGCCTGATATTTCAAATGGCAGGGCTGATGGTACGCGACCCTGCCGACGTCGACTTTAAAATCCTTGTTCAGCCGGCCCTCGTTATTGATCTTGATCATGTACTCCGACATGTCGTAAACCCGCTTCGAGACTTCCATCGCCTCCTCGCGCTCCTCGCCCTGCAGGTAATCGACGTACTCTTTCTTGAGCATCATTCCGCAGCTCGGTTCGGGTACGACGACGTCGTATCCCTGCCTGACGTAAGGCAGGAGCAATTTCACGTTGTCCCGAAAATGTCCGAGCGCCTGTTCGACGCGCCCGGCGTCCAGATAAGGCATCCCGCAGCAGCGCTGCCCCGGCGGGTCGCAGACCTCGACGCCGTTTTTCTGAAGCGCGCGGACGGCTGCCTTGCCGACTTGCGGCTCGTTATAATTGACGACGCAGGTGTGGAAGAGCGCGACCTTAAGTTCGCCCGCTCCCTGCGCAGTGAATGTAGCTTGTCCGACATTCTTCTTGAACCACCTCTCGAAAGTCTCGGCATGGAAGGTCGGGAGGATCTTGTCGCGGTGGACGCCGACGGTCTTCTCCATCAACAGGCGGTTGGCTCGATTCACGTTGGCGAAATTGACGAGCGTCGCGAGCCTGCTCGCGACGGGGCCGATTTCGTCAGGGCTGCTCAACATCAGGTCGCGCAACTCGACGCCGTGGCGCTCCGCCTCGACGGCGCGCGCGCGCATGACCAGTTTCGGGATGTCGATCAGGAATTTATGCGGCGGGGTATAAGGGCACTTGATGAAGCAGAGTTTGCAGTTGTAGCAGAGGTCGACGAATTCCCACACCTGGTCCTTCGTCAGTTTGTCCGGGTCGGCGGAGACTTCGTCGTTATCAAAACTCTCGAAAAGTTTCGGGAACCCGGGACAGAGGTTGAAACAAAGCCGGCAGGAATTGCAGACGTCGTATTGACGCCGCAGCTCTTTGTCGAGCGATTGTTCGTCCCAATATTCCGGCTTATCCCATTCGACTGCTACTGATGAAAGGTCGCCTTGTTCAAGCATAAAGATGGATAGCGAATAGTGTGCGCCGGGCGGGGCGCACACTATCCACTATCCACTATCCACTATCCACTATGGATTTTCAATGTTTGCCGAATTCCATCGGCGCGCCCTTGCGCTGAGACATTATATACGCTTCCAGCGCGCGCATCTTCGGATCGTCCGGTTCGAGCCTCTTGCCGCGCGCCGGTTGTTCGATGCACCAGTTGATCATGTCGCGCAGCAGCGCCACGCGCCGCAATTGGACCTGAAACTTCGGATAAGTTTCAGGGTGAGTGTTGGCCGCGTTCGGGTGACACATCGCGCAGGCGATGCCGTTCGCGCTGCCGATCAGCTTGTCGCTGTGGAAGATTTCATCACCGTACTTGATCTCCCGTTCCAGTTCGCGCTTCCAGATCGAAAAATCGCGGCCGGTGAAATCATTCGCTTGTTCGGCGCTCCCGGCGGTCTTCGCCGCAGCCTCGGACTTCGAGCCTGACGGTTTCCTGGCGGGCGCCTGGGTTTGGGATTGCGGCGATTGGGCCGCCGACTGTTCTTTCATCCAGGCCGCGGCCTTCGCCGGGTCTACCTTGTCCATCCACATTCGCATTAACTCATTCGACACGGACTGCGCCTGTTCGGGCGTCAGTCGCTCGTCGGGGCGCACGCCCTTGACCTTCGTGGAGGTCTCGCCGTCGCAGAGCTGCACGACCATCTCCTTGCCGTCGGCCGGGACGGAAGGGTGTTTCGGCTCTTGTTGCTGCGCGTTCGCGCCTTGAAAAAAGATCGCGCCCGCCGAAAACAGAACCGCTATAGCAATGATTTTCATCCACTGTGTTCGTCTCATTTCTTATCTCCTATCGTTTGGAGTCGTTCGTAGCGCCGCCTTCAGGTGGAGGTTCCGGGTCTTTCCGCCTGAAGGCGGTACTACGAACCGCTCAATACGTCGGTAAGGTCGTTTTCGCAGGGCGGTCCAGCGCGCCGTTCGACGACAGATATTTTTCAGAAACGGTCATCGGGTTGCGGTTCCACAAGTTGTATTCCTTGTCGGCATAACCCGATTGGTTGACGTTGATTGTCCCGTCGCCCATCCCGTCGGTCTGATTGAACGGGTCGGATCGGTTCATCGGCACGGTCAGTTTCGGCAGCCCCGACGGCGCATAGGGCCAGGGCCACGCGGTCGAGAGCATGCCGTGGAAATGTATGGGGCCAATGCGGTTCGAAAGCACCTGATGCGTATGGCCATGAACGACCGTGACGGAATTGAACGGTCGCAGCAGAGCCTGCACAAGCTCTGCATCGTCGGTCCAGAAATTCCAATCGCGATAGTATTTGTAGAGCGGCGAATGCGAGAAGACGACGACCGGCGTGGTTTTCGTCACTTTCGCCAGGTCGCGCTTGAGCCATTCGCGCCCCTCTTCGCCTACCTCGAATCGGCTTTGGCGGCCGTCGTCCAGCCCTGCGACTATCTGCATACGCTGCATAGGCGTGAGTCCGGCCTTCGTCCAGAAGTCTTTTTCGTTGACGCTCATCAGCGTGATGAAATGGACGCCCTTGTGGTCGAACGAATACTGCGGCGCGCCGAACAACTCTTTCCACAGGTCGCCCATGTCGAGGAACCAGTCGTGTTCGCCGACCATCATTTTCAACGGGGCTTTGACCTGTTTGAGGATTTCAGCGCCGAGTTTCAATTCGCCCGGCTGGCCGAGCTGCGCCAGGTCGCCGCCGTAAAGCGCGAAATCCGGCTGCGGGTCGAGCGCGTTGATGTCGGCGACGGCGCGTTCGAGATGGCGCACGAAGCGTTCATTGAGAGTCTTTTCGTAAAGGTGCGAATCAGAGATGTATGCGAAGGTGAAAGGTTGCGCGGCGGACGCGGCCGGTCCGGGCGTAGGCCCGGCGGCGTCGACCACATCGACCAGTTGGAACGACTGCGGCGCAAAAGCGCCCGCAGCCGCGGCGGCGGCCGCTGACGCGGCCATCTTCAAGAACTTGCGGCGGCCCGCCATTGTGCGGCCAGCTTCCATCAATTCGTTGAACCACTCCTCGCGTTCGCGCAGGTATTCCTGTCGGCGTTTTTCCCATTTGAGCGGAAGCATGATTTTCTCCTCGGAAGGACATCGGGAGTGGGGAATCGGGAATGGGGAACAAGGAAACTATTTCCCATTCCCCACTCCCCACTCCCCACTCCCGAATGTTTTGTTATTGGTATGGAGCGCGCGTTTGCGGCCTAACTGTTTGAGTCTTGCGGCGCGCGTCGTCGCCGGTCAGCGTCTTCATGAATTCGACGACGTCGTCCATCTGCGGGTCGGTCAACTTGAGCGGGCGCATTCCGCCGTCGAGGTTCGGGTTCGGTTCGCCGCCTTTGTTGTAAAACTTAACGACGTCGAGCAGCGTCTTCTCCGAACCGTTGTGCATATACGGCGCCGTCAGCTCGATGTCGCGCAGCCCCGAAGTCTTGAACGCGCCGATGTCTTTCGGCTGCCCGGTGATCAGGTATCGCCCGAGCTCCGAGAACCCTTCAGTCAACGCCAGTTCGTCGAGAATCTGCGCCCGGTTTTTGCCCTGCCAAAGGAGCTGGCGCGCCCGGCGGGCCAGGAGGGGGAAGTTCTGGTCTTTGGCCGCGACGCCGATGTTGTGGAACTTATTGTTGGTGAAAAACGGCGAGGACGGATTCCAGGCATGGCAGGAAACGCAGCGCGCTTGCCCGTTGAACAAAGCCCATCCGCGCTTCGCCGCCTCCGAGATCGCGTTCTGGTCGCCGGCGATGAAGCGGTCGAACGGCGAATTGCCGGAAATCTGAGTGCGCTCGAAGGCGGCGATGGCTTTGGAGATGGTGTCGATCGTGACGCCTTCGGGGCCGAACGCGGCGGTGAAGAGCGGCTTGTATTCGGCAATCTCGCGCACGCGCGCCACGACGGCGTCGTGATCCTTCATCCCCATCTCGATGGGGTTGATGATGGGCATTTTTGCCTGCTCTTCGAGCGTGGCGGCGCGCCCGTCCCAGAACTGCAATTCGTTGAACATCGAATTGAGAACCGTCGGGGCGTTGCGGGCGCCTTTCTTCAGCCCTATGCCTATGCCGACCATGTTGTTGTCGGCCAGCGCCGTCGCGGGGTCGTGGCAGGTGGCGCAACTGACCGTGCGGTCGGACGAGAGCCTTTTGTCGAAGTAGAGTTTCTCGCCGAGCCCGACCTTTTCAGATGTCATCGGATTGTCTTTCGGGATCATCGATTCCCAGACGTCGGGGGGCAATCCGAGTGGAAGCTCCATGCCGAATTTTTCCGATTGAGTCGCGCCGGAAGGGGTTGAAATCGAAGTCGCCTGGCTGTGCGACGAGGTGGGTAGAGCCAATGTGAATGTGAAGCCGACACAAGCGAAAATTAAAGCCAATTTTACCGCAATACGCCTGTATCGCCCGCAATAATCCTCGAGTCCGCGATCGGACATGTGTTTCATAACAATCCTCTCTGTAGTAGGATTGGCGACAATCCTGCTTGTTGAATAGACGAGCAAACGCTCCGCTAACGGAGCGTTGGATGAGAGGGCGGCCTCAACTACCAGTGGCGCAACACGGGTGAGGTCGCCTTCGCTTTTCGTCCGGTGAATAGTGAGACAGAAACTCCGCGGCGAAAATTTTACTTGCTAGCCAATTGAATCAAGTCCCTTCTGAAATCTGCCCGCGTGTGATTTCTCGGCGCGCGCGAGCGTTTCGAACCACTCGGCGACCTCTTCGAATCCCTCTTCGCGCGCGGTGCGTGCAAAGCCGGGATACATTTCGGTGTACTCATGTGTTTCGCTCGCGATCGCGGCCTTCAGGTTCAACAGGGTATCGCCGATCGGCTCGCCGGTAGCCGGATCACCGACTTCTTTCAGGAAATCAAGGTGGCCGTGAGCGTGGCCGGTCTCGCCCTCAGCCGTGTCGCGGAACAACCCGGCGATGTCCGGATATCCTTCGACGTCAGCCTTGCGCGCGAAATAGATATAACGCCGGTTGGCTTGCGACTCACTGGCGAAAGCATGTTTCAAGTTTTCATGAGTCTTGGTTCCTCCAAGAGATGGCATGAAAATTCCCTCCGTAGATAAAATTCCCTTGTAGCGGCCTGAATGGGACTTATGGGACTTATAGGACGTATGAGGTTTATAGTCCTATAAGTCCCATTCAGGCCGCTCAAGAGGCGATTTTGACAATTTCATCGCGTCATTTTGGAAAGACGCGAGCGGTGGTTGAATTAGCGTAAGAGCGCATCGCATAAATTCAGCGCGATTTGATCTGGCGCAGGCTCTTGTTGGTCTTCTGTGGCTTCGTCTGACAGGCGGCGCAAACGCCGATGAAATCGAGCCGATGCTCTTCGATCCGAAACCCGCCCAGACTGCGGGCTTGCCCCGCGACCGACTGCAAGCCGCGTTCGACCGGAATGTCGGCGTCGGCTATGCTCCCGCAGACGCGGCAGATTAAATGGTAATGTGAATTCTTGGAGGTCTCGAAGTAGGTAACGGCCGTCCCGAAATCGAGCTCGCGCAAGCCGCCCTGCGCGACCAGCACGCGCAGATTGCGGTAAACGGTGCCCAAGCTCAGACGTGGGAAGCGGCGCTTGACGAGCCTGTATATCTCGTCCGCCGTCAGATGGCCGCCATGATTCTCAATGGTCTCGAAGATCGCCTGGCGTTGTTTTGTGTTTCGGACATTCATCGAAATGTTTCCAGACCCGCGCATCATAATCGGGGCGCCGGACACTGTCAATAACAGTAATTATTACTGATAAGATAAGGCATGAAAAAAGCGGCTCTCACTGGAGCCGCTTCGATTCTACGCGCCTGGGAGCGACTTTTCAGACGTCCGGTTTTTAAGCGGTGAACGAGCTACCGCACCCGCATCCGCCGGTGGCGTTCGGATTGTTGAAGGTGAAGCCCGAGCCCATGACGCTGTTGACATAGTCGATCTGGACGCTCTCCAGGTATTGGGCGCTGAACATGTCGACAAAGACTCGCAGCCCGCCGGATTCGACCACCTCGTCATTGGCTTGCGGCGCTTCTTCGATGTTCATCGCGTATTGGAATCCGGAGCATCCGCCGGGCACGACGCGCACGCGCAGGCCGCCTTCCATTCCCACATTTTCCGCTTCGAGGAACTTCTTGACCTCCGAAGCCGCCGAGTCAGTCATGGTCAAAATCATTGTCTTATTCTCCTTTTGAATAAAAGTTTTCGTTCATCGCCGGTTAACCAACCAGGCGCTTCCATAAATTCCGGGTCATAATCGCCGTTGACTCATCAACTCATTGCAATAATAGCCAGCATCGAAAATCACGTCAATTGTCGCTGCGGGGTCATTTCTTCAGGGTGAGCACGGGCAGAGTCTTGCCCGCCTTCAACGCCTCGACGCTGACCTGCGCGGCCACGTTCTGTGCGACGGCGCGGAACGCCTTCGCCTGAGCGCTGTCGGGCTGGCTGACGACGATGGGGATACCTAGGTCGCCGCCTTCGCGAATATTGATCGCGATTGGGATCCCGCCGAGGAATGGCGCGCCGTGGGATTCGGCCAACGCCTCTCCGCCGCCTGCGCCGAAAATGAAGAACTTCTCCCCGTCATTCGGGCACTCGAAATAGCTCATGTTCTCGACTATGCCCAGGATCGGCACGCGCAGTTGGTCGAACATATTGTAGGCCTTGCGGACGTCGCCCAACGCTACTTCCTGCGGCGTCGTCACCAAAACCGCGCCCGCGACCGGGACTAATTGGGCCAAAGACAACTGGACGTCGCCCGTTCCCGGCGGCATGTCGACGACAAGATAATCGAGCTCGCCCCATTCGACCTGCCGCAGGAATTGCGAGACAGCCGAATGGAGCATCGGGCCTCGCCAGACGACCGCCTTGTCGCCTGGGTTGAGCAGCCCGATAGACATGGTCTTCACCCCGTGATAGACGGGCGGGACTATCATCTCGCCGCGCACATTCGGCATGTCTTTGCCGCCCATCATAATCGGCACATTCGGGCCGTAAACGTCGGTGTCGAGGATGCCCACTTTCGCGCCCATCAGGCCCAGCGACACGGCCAGGTTGACCGCGACTGTGGATTTGCCCACACCGCCTTTGCCGGAGCTGACCGCGATGATGTGTTTGACGCCGGCGATCTCGGCCTTGTCGAGCGCGCCGCGCGCCTTCGGCACTTCCGCATCCATCTTGACCTCGACGCGTTCGACGCCGGGCACGGCCATGACGGTCCTCTCGGCCTCGAATTTGAGCTGATCGCGCACGGGACAGGCGGGCGTAGTCAGAACAAAGCGAAAGCTGACGATGCCGCCGCAGATCTTCACATCGCGGATCATGTTGAGCGCGACGACATCTTTGCGCAGGTCCGGGTCCTTGACCGCCCGCAGCGCATTGAGGACCACGTCCTCAGTTATCTGGATTGAAGTTTGTTCGTTCATTTTCCTTTTTCATATGCCGTATGGCATATGGCAATGCCTTAATTTAACTATCTCGCCGGAGTTCTCTTCGAAATCTGGGTGAGCCGGGGCGGGGCGATGCGAAAATCGCATTTTTTCGCGCCGTCAGCGATGCGGCATTCGCAAACGACCTCACAGCCCAAGACCTCGCGGTAGACGCGCAATTCCTCTTCGCAAACCTGCGGGTAAGCGACCGCGACGCTCTCAATCGGGCAGTTGCGCTGCCTCAATCGATACGAGCCGTCTCTCATCCGCCGCGCGTCGGCCAGATAGCCTTTCGCGTTGATCTCGCCGGTCAGGCTTTTGACTCGCTCTTCAAAATTCCGCCCGCCCAACTTCTCCTCAAATTGCGCGATCAATTCGTCGGCTCGCGACCGAAGCACGCGCCGCAGCGCGTCGTCGCCGAAGTTGCTCCTGACCTGCGCCAACGCCTCTTTCGCGAACTCGTCGTAAATTTGCGGAAAGAGGCGCGCCGCCTTTTCCGTCAAGCGGTAAATGAATCGCGGGCGCCCGCGGTCGTGACGTTCCTCCTCGAATGTGACCAGCCCGTCGCTTTCCAGAAGGCTCAGGTGACGCCGCACGCAGACCTTCGACACTTCCAACTCTACAGCCAATCGCTCTACGCTCATCGCGCCGTTGACTTTGAGCAAATCAATAATCGCGCTGCGTGATTGTTTGAGGATGTTTTCGACAGCGGCCACAGTCACGATCTGATCATAGAAGGCGGCGCCGGATTTTGTCAACTTTTTGGTTTCCAAACTCCGGAGGCTCGCGCGCCTTCCGCATATTCGCGCTGAGACCACGAAAAACCATCAGGAGCGAGTCGTCCACACTGATTCACATAGATAAGTCCTGTTGTAGACAATCTGCCACAATCGCTGTTTTCATCGATTTCCTCTTGTGGCTGAAGTTTGTTCTGCGCTAAGATCACCGCTCTTTTTTACGCACCCTTTTGAATTAGCCGCCAATCAAAAGATTCCGCAGATGGAAAGCTGGGACCTTCCATCTGCGGAAAGTTGTTTCTGATGCGGAAAGTTGTTTCTGATAAGGAAAGTTATATCTGTATTCGGAAAGTTTTGGCGCCCAGATAATTCGTAGTTAGCTTGATGGGTGGTAAAAAAGAGCGAGTACTCATAAACATAGCGCTTTTCAACAATTCAGGTTTCGAAAGGAGTAAACAGATGTCAACCGAAGCCAAATGCCCCTTCAACCATGCCGCCGGCGGCGGTACCTCGAACCGCGACTGGTGGCCGAACGGGCTGAAGCTTGAACTTCTGAGCCAGCATTCCTCCAAGTCCGATCCAATGGGCCAGGACTTCAACTACGCGGAAGAGTTCAAGAGCCTCGACCTGGCGGCGTTGAAGAAAGATCTCGCGTCGCTGATGACCGACTCGCAGGACTGGTGGCCGGCGGATTTCGGCCACTACGGTCCCCTGTTCATTCGCATGGCGTGGCACAGCGCCGGCACCTACCGCATAGGGGACGGCCGCGGCGGCGGGGGAAGGGGCCAGCAGCGCTTCGCGCCGCTCAACAGCTGGCCGGACAACGTCAGCCTGGACAAGGCGCGTCGCCTGCTCTGGCCGATCAAGCAGAAGTATGGCCGCAAGATTTCCTGGGCCGACCTGATGATCCTGGCCGGCAACGTCGCCCTCGAAACGATGGGATTCAAGACCTTCGGTTTCGCTGGTGGTCGCGAGGACGTCTGGGAGCCGGATCATGACGTTTATTGGGGCGCCGAGACGCAATGGTTGGCCGACAAGCGCTACTCCGGCGACCGTGATCTCGAAAATCCGCTCGCTGCCGTGCAGATGGGGCTGATTTACGTCAACCCGCAAGGCCCGAACGCCAACCCCGATCCGATCGCCGCGGCGCGGGATATCCGCGAAACCTTCAGGCGCATGGCGATGAACGACGAGGAGACGGTGGCGCTCATCGTCGGCGGCCATAGCTTCGGCAAGACCCACGGAGCCGCCTCTGATTCTCATTGTGGACCGGATCCTGAAGGCGCCGGCATCGCCGAGCAGGGCTTCGGCTGGACGAGCAAATTCGGTACCGGCATAGGCGCTGACACGATCACCAGCGGCCTGGAAGTCACCTGGACCACGACGCCCACGAAGTGGAGCAACAACTACCTCGAGAACCTGTTTGGCTACGAGTGGGAACTCACGAAGAGCCCGGCCGGCGCGCATCAGTGGCAGCCCAAGAACGGCGCCGGCGCCGGCACAGTGCCGCATGCGCACGACTCCTCGAAGCGAATCGCGCCCTCCATGCTTACCACGGACCTCTCTCTTCGGTTCGACCCTGCTTACGAAAAGATCTCGCGGCGCTTCTTAGAGAATCCCGATCAGTTAGCAGACGCCTTCGCCCGTGCGTGGTTCAAGCTGACGCACCGCGACATGGGCCCGCGCGCGCGTTATCTCGGTCCGGAGGTTCCTGCGGAAGAACTCGACTGGCAGGACCCCCTCCCCGCGGTCAATCACAAGCTGATTGACGATAAGGACATCGCCTCGCTCAAGGCTAAGGTCCTGGCTTCGGGCCTGTCTGTTTCAGAGCTGGTTTCGACCGCGTGGGCGTCGGCATCCACGTTCCGTGGCGGCGACAAGCGCGGCGGAGCCAACGGCGCCCGCATTCGCCTGGCGCCCCAGAAGGACTGGGCCGTCAACCAGCCCGCCCAACTGGCGAAGACGCTCAAAACTCTGGAGGGCATCCAGAATGAGTTCAACAGCGCCCAGGCGGGCGGCAAGAAGGTCTCGCTCGCCGACCTGATCGTTTTAGCCGGTTGCGCAGGCGTCGAGAAAGCCGCATCCAATGCCGGTTTCGATGTGTCGGTTCCGTTCACCCCGGGACGCATGGACGCCTCACAGGAGCAGACCGATGTGGAATCCTTCGCCGTGCTCGAACCCATCGCGGACGGCTTCCGCAATTACCTCAAGGGCAAATACGCCGTATCGGCCGAAACGCTGCTGCTTGATAAGGCGCAATTACTGACCCTGACCGCGCCCGAAATGACGGTGCTTGTGGGCGGCATGCGCGTCCTGAATACCAACGTCGGCGGGACGCAGCAAGGTGTCTTCACCAAGCGACCGGAGGCTCTGACCAACGACTTCTTCGTGAACCTGCTAGACATGGGCACGGAGTGGAAGGCGGTCTCGCAAGATGCGGACGTGTTCGAGGGCCGCGATCGCAAAACGGGCGAACCGAAGTGGACCGGCACGCGCGTCGACCTGGTCTTTGGTTCGAACTCTCAACTCCGCGCCCTGGCTGAAGTCTACGGAAGTTCCGATGCGGGGAAGAAGTTTGTCCACGACTTCGTCGCGGCCTGGAACAAAGTGATGAACCTTGATCGCTTCGACCTCGCCTGATCGTAGCATCAACGTCCTCGAAGTCTTGTCATAGGGGGGCGACAGACTGAGCAGCAGGCGTTAGAGCGTCAAGCGATACTTGACGCTCTC
>DATEMG010000488.1:0-9814 GCA_035275805.1 Blastocatellia bacterium | reverse complement strand
TCGCTAACGCTCGCGGTACTGACTCGCCGCCTTTCAGGGGGAGCGCACAAAGTATTTTTGTTATTGCCATTATCACCGACCGGCGTCGCGTTCCAGCACGATGTCAAAAACTCCCGTCTCGAAATTCTTTCCATTCACCGTGCGCTTCTCTACCGCGATGGCATTTTCCGCGCGGTACATCTGATCGCTCTTCTTCGGGTCGTCTTGAAAGTGGATCTCCGTCACCAGCGGTTGGTATCCCGGGCAGACAGCCAGCAAATGGAAGTGAGCGCAGCGCCAGAAGTCGGGGGCGCCCGCCGGGTTGGGCCGGTAAGGGATCGGCCGGATGCCTTCCAACTCGTAGTAACCCGTCTCCGAGGAGACCAGCCGCCCGCGATTGCGAAAATCACTGACGCCGTCCGAATACTTCTCCTGCATGTCCACGTGCCAGAAATCGAGCACTACGCCGGGCAGCGGGCGTTTCGTGTCAAATGCCCAGACGCGCCCGGTCAAAACAAACGTCGTCCCAGGCTCGCCTGGCCCACAGAGCTTGCCGCGGAACGGGGCGCCCTGTTTGTAGAAAGGCCCGTATGGTTGGGGCGTGACCTTCTTCAACTCTCCTTTCGCCGTGATCTCCACTTTGGGCGGCGGCGCCATCTGGATCAGGACGCGGTTGGACTCTTCCGCATTTACAATCGTCGGCGTGGGCCGCGCGTCCGCCCGCAGGATCAAACCAGCCCCAGCCGCGGCCAGTCCCAACCCCGAGCGCTGAAAAAACTCCCGACGGGTTGCGTCGAACATGGTTTTGTTCTCCCTTCAGTTTTGATTGTTGGTTTTGTAACTCGCCGCGATCGCGTCTCGCATCCTGCCAAGCTCGCTTTCAGGCATCCAGGTCCCGCGCAGCATCACGCCAGCGCGCTTTGCCACATTAGCCACGTCCTTCGCGTCATCCGCGTTCTATGTGACGCGTTCTTTATACCCACCCTGTCGACGAAGTCCGAGGGCAATGCGGCTTGTTTTGCAATGCGCTTACGACTGTTACAAGAATTTACAAAAGCCGGAAGATCTGCGCTGACGCCGCGACTGTTGAGATTTTTCCAAATTTTATGAATCACCCGGATTCCGGCTCGTTTTTGTCCGGGACTTCCGCTACAAACCCGGCTTCTTCCCTTGACGTTCGACAAAAAGACCTCTACCGTCCCTCCTGTAGATCATCTAGGAGGAACGACCGATGGCCAAAACCAAATCCGATCTCTTGCAGGGCACGCTCGACATGCTGATTTTGAAGACGCTCGCGTTGGAGCCGATGCACGGCTGGGGCGTCTCTCAGCGGATTCAACAGATTTCCTCGGGCGTGCTGAACGTCAACCAGGGCTCGCTCTATCCGGCTCTTTACCGGCTGGAAGACCAGGGCTGGATCGAATCAGAGTGGGGCGCCTCCGACAACAACCGCCAGGCGAAGTATTACAAGCTGACGCGCGCCGGGCGCAAACAACTCGACGAAGAGACCGCGAACTGGCAGCGGTTGTCGGCGGCGATTGAACAGGTCTTGCAGGCCGGATAGCCTGCGAACAAGAGGGGGCGGCGTATGCCAAACAGCCTGATGCGCAGCCTGCGCAAGCTATTCAAGGTCAAACGAACGGAACAGGAGATGGAGCGCGAGTTGCGCCTCCATCTCGAGATGGAGGCCGAGGAGAACGTCCGGCGCGGGATGGCGCCTGAAGAGGCCCGCCTGGCGGCCATGCGCAGTTTCGGCGGGGTCGAGCGGTTTAAGGAAGAGTGCCGCGACGTCAAACGCAACCGCCCGCTCGAAACGCTGTGGCAGGACGCGCAGTTCGGCGCGCGCGTGTTGCGCCGAAATCCAGGCTTCACGCTGGTGGCGGTCTTGACGCTCGGCCTGGGCATCGGGGCGAACACGGCGATCTTCAGCGTGGTTTACGGGGTATTGTTGCGCCCGCTGCCATATCAACAGGGCGGGCAATTGGTCGTTTTAAAGCAACAGGCGCCGCTCGCGCGCAACGACAATTTGAATTTTTCGGTCAAGGAGATTGACGATTACCGCGCGCAGAATCGGACGCTGGCCGACCTGGCCGAGCATCACTCGATGGTCTTCACGCTCTTCGGAGGGCCGGAGCCGGAGCGCATTCAGGCGGCGGTCGTCTCGGCCAATTTTTTCGAACTGATGGGCGTCACGCCGCTGCTGGGCCGGACGTTCGCGCCGAGCGACGAGGCGCACGGGGCGGAGGCCGCGCTGATTCTGAGCCATCAATACTGGCGGCGCAGCCACAAAGGCGATCCGAACATAGTCGGCAGAGTCTTCCGCATGAACGACCGACCGCACACGGTCATCGGCGTGCTGCCGCCGCTGCCGCAATACCCGAACGAGAACGACATGTATATGCCTACGTCCGCCTGCCCGACGCGCTCCAGAGAAGAGTTCATCACCAACCGCGAGGCGCGGATGATGAGGGTCTTTGCGAGACTCAAGGCGGGCGTGTCGGAGGCGCAGGCGCTGGCCGACCTTTCGACGATCGCCGGGCGAATGAAGGAGACCTATCCTGACGCCTATCCGGCCAATCTCGGCTTCGGCATCACGCTTGCCTCGTTGCATAAGGAACTGACGCAGGGGGCGCGGCCTACCTTTCTGTTGCTGTTGTGTACATCTGGGCTGGTGTTGCTGTTGGCATGCGCGAATACGGCCAATCTGACGCTGGCGCGGTTGATGAAGCGAGAGCGCGAATTTGCTGTGCGCGCCGCGTTGGGCGCGCCGCGGGGGCGTATTATTCGACAGTTGCTGACCGAAAGCATGCTGCTGTCGCTGATCGGAGGCGCGCTGGGCGTGTTGCTGGCAGCGGGGAGCGTCAGACTGCTCGTCAATTTCGCGGCGCGTTTTACACCGCGCGCGGCGGAGATCAGCCTGGATAACACGGTGTTGCTCTTCACGCTGGTCGTGTCAGTAGCCACGGGACTCGTCTTCGGCCTGCTGCCTGCGCTTTCGACGCGGCGGAGTCTTATTCCGTCGTTGAAAGAGGGCGGCCAGTCGGCGGCCGGCGCGGGGCGCCAGCGGTTGCGCGGCGCGCTGGTCGTGGCTCAAGTGGCGGTTTCATTCGCGCTGTTGGTCGGCGCGGGGTTGATGCTTCGCAGTTTGTTCAATCTGCAAAAGGTCAATCCCGGCTTCGATCCCGAACGCGTGCTGGTGATGCGGGTGACGGCCAATTGGTCGAAGTACACGACGGTCCAGCAGTACCGCGATCTCAGCCTGCGTCTGATCGAACGCGCGCGCGCCCTGCCGGGCGTTCTATCGGCGGCGATGGCTTCGACCTACCCGCTCAACCCGCTCGGCCTGGCCAACGGCGGATTCAACCGCAACTTTCAAATCGAGGGCCGCCCGCCGAATCCGAACGAACCTGAGCCGCAAGTGGATTTTCGCGTCGCCAGCGCGGATTACTTCCAGACGATCCGGCTGCCGCTCCTCAAAGGGCGCTTGTTTACGGAAGCGGACGACGCGCAAGCCCGGCAAGTGGCGGTCATTAATCGAACGATGGCGCGCCATCGCTGGGGCGCCGAAGACCCGGTGGGCAAACGCATCTCGTTCGATCAAGGGCGTAACTTGGTCACGATTGTCGGCGTGGTCGGCGACGTCAGGCAGTACGGCCTGAACCGGGAACCGACGGATGAACTCTATCGCCCCGTTAGACAGACCGGCGGCGCGGGCAATCTGCTTGTGCGAACGACTGTCGCGCCGTCAGTGATGATGGTTCAATTGCGCCAGGCGGTTTACGCGGTCGACCCGGAGAACGCGATTGATCAGGCGCAGACGTTGGAGAACGTTCGCAACGAATCCATCGCGTCGCCGCGCTTGACGGCGGCGCTGTTGGGGATATTCGCGGCGCTGGCGGTGTTCATTACGGCGGCGGGCATTGCCGGAGTGATGGCGCTGACGGTCAGCCAGCGGACTCACGAGATCGGCATCCGCATGGCGCTGGGGGCGTCGGCGGGCGGCGTGTTGCGGCTGGTGCTGCGGCAGGGGCTGACTCTGGTGTTTGTCGGGCTGGCGTTGGGGGTAGCGGGCGCATTTGCGCTGACGCGGATGATGTCCACGCTGCTTTTCGCCGTGGAGGCGACCGACCCGCTGACCTGGTTGGCGGTCGCGCTGGCGCTCGCCGCGGTGGCGGCTCTGGCATGTTTTGCGCCAGCGCGGCGAGCTACGCTGATCGATCCGCTGACGGCCTTGCGCAGTGAGTAGGCGCCGGATAATCGAGCGCCCGTTGTCCCGAAGGGGCGCGAAAAATATGGCGATTTTCACATCGGTGTACGTGTTAATAGAACGCGGATGACGCGGGCGGGCGCGGATCATCGCGGATAAAACCAAAAAAGGTCAGCGCCAATCCGCTCTATCCGCGTCATCCGCGTTCTATTGATTCGTTCTTTTCGAAAGGGAGGGTTTGTCATGCCTGGAATAACTTTTGTGAACAAGTTGTTGTTTGTGTGCGCGCTGCTGGCGCTCGGCGGCGCCTTTGCCGGCCGGACCTATGCGCAACAGCAACAGCCAGTCGACGCGCTCGAAGGTCTTGACCCGGTTTTACTCACGCAGGGCAAAGAAGCGCAGGGCGAAATGAACATAACTGTCACGCGCGGGCAATTCCGTTACATGTTTGCGAACGCCGCGAACAAGGCCGCATTCGAGCAAGACCCAACGCGTTACGAGGTTCAATTGAACGGGGCGTGCGCGCGGATGGGCGCGCCTGTCCAGGGAAACCCCGATCTTTACGCCGCGCATAAAGGGCGCATCTACATTTTCGGCTCGGAAAATTGCAAGAAGCTTTTCGTCGCCGCGCCCGAAAAATATCTAGGCCCGGGAGTGCCCGCCTCCGTGGCGGTCTCCGCGACGCCCGAAGCTCTGAAGCAAGGGCAGGCGCTGATCGACAAGGCGGTGGCGGCAATGGGCGGCGCGGCCAAAATCGACGGCCTGACCAGCTTTCGGGAAAAGAGCGTCGCGCCGCAAACCAGAGGCCCAATGGGCGAAATAGAGGTCAAGGTCAATCTTGATCTGCTCATCGTCTTCCCGGATCGCATCCGTTTCGCGCTGCGTATGCCCGACTATAACGACCCTTCAGTTACGATTCAGCCGGTGAGCGTGATTCTGCCGGGCGAAGCTTTCGCGATCACACGAAGTGGCGTGAGGCCGACGCCGGATGCGGCGCGGGCGGATCAGGAGCGACAGATTCAACGCAAACCACTCTCGATCCTGCGAGCAAGAAACGGCGGCGGATTCAAAGCGGTCGCCGTCGGCCCAGGTAAAGCGGGCGAAATGGCGGTGGAAAAAGTGTCGGTTCAACTCCAGGGGGCGCTCTACACGCTCGGCATCGATCCGGCGACAGGTCGCATCCTGAGCCTGTCGTACAATCGACGCGGGCCACAGGGAACCTTCGGAGAATTTATCCAAACCTTTTCAGACTTCCGCGCCGTGGACGGCCTGGATTTGCCATTCAAAGTCGACGCCACGTTCGACGGGCAGCCCTGGAAAAACCAGTCGTCAACCGTCGAAACAATAGTCATTAACGGCGCGATTGATCCCGCGCTTTTTGAAAAACCGAAGCAGGGGCAATAAGGGAGAGGTTATGAATCGCGATCTGAGCCGCCGGACACGACGACGCTCCGGGCTCGTCATAGGCATGTTATGCGCGGCCTGGTTGTCGCCGGTGTTTTTGCTTTGGCTCGCCGCCACGGCGTCGGCGCAATCGCCCTCGTGGCCGCAATGGGGCGGGCCGCAGCGTGATTTTAAATCGCCGGCGACGGGGCTGGCCTCGAACTGGCCCGCCACGGGGCCGCGCCGTCTGTGGCAGCGCGATCTGGGCGAAGGCTACTCCGCAATTTCGGCTGAGGGCGGCAAGCTCTTCACGATGTATCGCAAGGACGGGCAGGAGGTCGCAATCGCGCTCGACTCTGCGACGGGCAAGACCCTCTGGGAATACGCCTACGACGCGCCGTTCTGGAAAGAACAGGACATGTCGAACGGGCCGGGGCCGCATGCCACGCCGCTGGTCACGGGCTCTTACGTTTTCACCGCCGGCGTGACTGGCAAACTGCATTGCCTGAATAAACAGACGGGCAAACTTGTATGGTCGCGCGATCTGTTCAAAGAGTTCAACGGTACGGTGCGTCCGAACGGTTATTCGAGCAGCCCGCTAGCTTACAAAAACACGGTGATCGTGACGGCGGGTGGGCCGGGCAGCGCGTTGATGGCTTTCAATCAAAAAGACGGCGCGGTGGTCTGGCGGAAGCACGACTTCAAAAACTCGACCTCCTCGCCGATCCTGATCAATGTTGACAGGCAGGATCAAATCGTCGCGTTTATGTTCAGCGAGATCGTCGGCGTCGAACCGAACAGCGGCGCATTGTTGTGGAGCCACCCGCATCCGACCGAATACGGCCTTAACACCAGCACGCCGGTATGGGGCGAAGACAACCTGCTCTTCATTTCGTCCGCTTACGGCGGCGGCAGCCGCGCGCTCAAGCTCACCCGCGGCGGCGACAAGACAACGGTCGAGCAGGTTTGGGCGCATGGCTTGATGCGCGTGCATTTCGGCAACTGCGTTCGCGTCGGCGATTTGGTCTTCGGGTCGAGCGGCGATTTCGGCCCCGCGCCGTTCACGGCCGTCAACGTCAAGACCGGCAAGGTCGTTTGGCGTGATCGCAGTGTGGGACGCGCGAGTTTTCTTTACGCCGACGGCCGCTTCATCGTCCTTGACGAAGACGGGCGCCTCGCGCTGGCCACTCCTACGCCGGAAGGATTGACGGTGCATTGCAAAACCGAGTTGTTGCAGGGGGTGACGTGGACGGCCCCGACTCTGGTGGGCACGAAGCTTTATGTGCGGAATCGCAAAACGATCCTGGCGCTCGAGCTAGGCTAAAAGGAGCGTTGTTTTATGCGGAGAAAATTGATGTTGACGTCTCTGATCATGGTCATCGCCCTGACCGGCAAGAAAGAAGAGATCGACGCGGTGGTCAAACAGTACGACGCGAAGTATGAGATCGAGAAATCGGAATCGGCGCTCGGTTATCACGTCAGCCATACGACCGGCATTTACCTGATAGATCAACGCGGGGCTTTGCAAGCCCGATTCAAACACACTGACCGCGCCGCGCTGATGGCCACAGGCGTCAAGCGCCTGTGGCGATGAAATTCCGCATGGCGCTGTATCACGAAAGAAATCCACCGCAGGCGCTTTGCATTCCAAAAGTTGTGATGAACCGCCGCAGTCACTAATGCGTTATCCCAGCGTAACGACCACTCCTGCGGTAAGCGCGGATTTTGGTACAAACCAGGAGATTCATAGATCGAGAATTCATGAAACAGTCAATCGTGTTGGTGGCGCTCGTCGTGCGCGACTACGACGAAGCGATCGACTTCTATGTCAATACGCTAGGTTTTTCCCTGGTGGAGGATACTTACATTCCAGAGCAGGACAAGCGATGGGTTGTCGTTTCGCCGCCGGGGGCCGCCGAGTCGCGATTGCTCCTTGCTCGGGCCGTCGGGGCCGAGCAGTCCGCCCGGATCGGGAATCAAACTGGCGCCAGAGTGTTCCTTTTCCTCAACACGGACGATTTCTGGCGTGACTACCAGGCTTACAAGTCCAAAGGCGTCGAGTTCGTTCGTGAACCGAAGGAAGAGAGTTATGGCATGGTCGCGGTGTTCAAAGACCTGTATGGGAACCTGTGGGATCTATTGCAACTCAACTTAAAACAGGAGCAATGATGCAAAAACTCTGGCAAGTCCTGCGCTGCGGATCGCGCAGGTTGTTTAAGCGACCCGGCTTCAACTTCATTCTTGTCACCACGTTTAGCGTGAGCGCCGGCGCGACTGTGGCCATCTTCATCGCCAACAATAGGGGCGGCATTTCAAAGGCCGTTGCGGCTGGGGCGCCCGCCGATCAGCCGAAATATCAAAAAGCTCCGGATTCGGCCGGCGACTTTGAAATACAAAAACTCTCCGAAGGCGTTTACGCCGCGATTCGCAAACAACCGCCATTGTTCTCTTTCGACCCCAACAACGTTTTCATCATCAATGACGACGATGTGATCGTGGTTGACGCCAACGCTAGCCTGGCCGCGACCAAAGAATTGCTGGCGGCGCTGCGCAAGCTGACAGGCAAGCCGGTGAAATACGTCATCAATACGCACTGGCACGACGATCACATC
This sequence comes from Blastocatellia bacterium, assembly GCA_035275805.1. Classification (GTDB taxonomy): domain Bacteria; phylum Acidobacteriota; class Blastocatellia; order RBC074; family RBC074; genus JAJVID01. The sequence continues at coordinate 1,633 of DATEMG010000488.1, read as the reverse complement.
GTCGGCAACCAGGTTTGGCGCGAGGCCTTTCCCGGCGCCGAATTCATTGGCCATGCAAGCGCTCTTAAAGATCGCCCGACAACCGGCGCCGCAAACCGACGGGGGATGCTTGAAGGCGGCAAGGCTTATGCGGCGCGGTTGCGCGGTCTGGTCGAGCAAAACAAAAGCCTCACGGGCGCGCCTATCACTGAAGAAGAGCGCGTCAACTATCTCAGCGACGTCGCCTGGCTGGAACGCGCTCTGGCCGAAGCGCCCGGCGTTCAAATCATCCTGCCGACGCTCATAGTCGAAGATCGGCTGACACTGCGTCGCGGCGATCGCACGATTGACATTCGTCATCTTGGGCGTGGGCATACGGGCGCGGATTTGATCGTGCATTTGCCCGGCGAAGGCGTGCTGATAACCGGCGATCTGGTGGTCTGGCCGATTCCGCTGATCGGGTCAACTTCATATCCGGCGGCCTACAGCGCGACGATTGAAAATCTGCTCACGCTGCCGGCCAGCATCATCGTTCCAGGACACGGGCCGGTGATGCGCGACCAGCAATACATCAAACTGCTGTCACGCCTGCTGATCTCGCTCAAAGAACAAACCGCGGCGGTCGTCGCGCGGGGCGAGACGTTGGAACAGGCCCGAAAGAGCGTGGACCTGACGGATTTTCGCCGCTTGCTGGTTGGCGATTCGACGCTCAAGCGGATTCTATTCGGCGACTACGTCAGCGGCGCGGGCGTTGCGGCGGCGTTTCGTGAAGCCGCGGTGAAACAATAGTTGAGGATCAATCATCCTTTTTGAACCTACATCTGGAGGTATGCGAGATGAAATCGTACAGAATGCTTTTAGCATTGTTATTTCTGGCAGGCGCCGGCGCCGCGTCTTTCCCCACGGCATCGGCCGTCAGGAATTTGCCGCAGGAATCAGACCGCTCTCGCAAACGGGATGAGTGGCAACGGCCTGGCGAAGTGATGGACGCAATGGGTGTAAAGTCCGGCCATAGAGTGGCGGACATCGGCAGCGGCTATGGCTATTTCACTTTCCGCCTGGCAGCGCGGGTGGGCGCTGAAGGCAAGGTTTACGCGGTGGACATTGACGAGGAGGCGGTTGACAAAGTGCGGCGGCGCAAGGAGAGCGAAAAGCTCGAGCAGGTAGAGCCGATCCTGGGAAAAAGCGGCGACCCGCGCCTGCCGAACGATCTCGACGCGGTCTTGATCGTCGATACCTATCATGAGTTCCGTGAGTACGACCGGATGATGCAAGCGGTGTTTCGGGCGTTGAAACCCGGCGGGCGGCTGGTGATCATCGACGGCGAAGGGCCTGCAGGCAAACCCCGAACCGAATATCACAGATTGCATACCATTCCCGCCGAACTCCTGCGCGAAGAAGTCGGCCGCAACGGGTTTGTCTTCAAAGAGAGCCGGCCGGGGTTCTACGACGAGGAGTATGGCAAGAAGTTTTACTTTCTCATCTTCGAGCGCCCTTTACCGAATTCGACGCCGAAAACCCAAGGATAAAGACTTGGAATAAGTCCCCGCCGATATCATTTCTACGTCGCTCATTACAGCGGTTTTCTATGAGTGATTAGCCACAGAGGGCACAGAAGGCATGATGATTTCTCTGTGTTCTCTGCGCCCTCTGT
>DATEMG010000487.1:0-8838 GCA_035275805.1 Blastocatellia bacterium | reverse complement strand
ACTATTCAACGAACGAAACGAATAGCGCGAGCCAGTCCATCCTCACCAACCAACAGATCGGCTTTGATCGGCACGTCGGCGCGTTCGATGTTCACCGGCATTCCGAACGTGATGAGCGCGGAGCGCGGCATCTCTACGCGGATCACCTTACCGCTCTCCATCGGCTTCTGATCGCCGCTGTAACTCAGCGGAAAGAAATCGGTCGCATATTCACTGTCCTTCGCGTAAGTGGTCATGCCGTCGATAATGAAGGGTTTATTGAGTCGTGATGGACGGCCGCGACGGGGGCGCGGCGCGCGCGATTCACGGCGCGGCGCGGGCTCGACGCTCTCTTTCACAACCTGCTCTCGACCATCGCCGGAAGGCTTCGGCGCAGGAGTTTTCTCCGTATGCGCGTTGTTGTCTTTTTTTGGCTCATCTTGAATCGCGCTATAAGCGATGAAGCCGGATGCGATGAGAATCGCCGCCGCAGCAGCCAGGGCCCATCGCGGCCAACTCCTCGGTTGAGCCGGTAAACGTCGCGAGATCGGATTTGACGCTCCCGCTCGAAAAGCTTCGAGCAACAAGGCTTCGACGCTCGCCGGCGCGGCTTTCCCCTCGTCGCCCGCGGCCAGAGATCTCAACCCCGCGCTCAGCGCTCGTTCATCCGCCAGGCGCGACGCGCAGCGCGCGCAGATTTCGGCATGAGCCGTCCCAGCCATGAGTGACCCGGCGTCGATCATTTTCGCCCGGACGAGGTCGTTGACGATGTTTTCAAATTCTCTACAGTTCATAAACTTACACGAAGCATTTCGCAGTATCCGTCTGTGGGTCCTCGGCGGCCCCTTCGGCGGCCTCTTTGGTGGCCTCTTTGGCAGATTGATACGCCCGCAGTTTTTCAACGAGCAGAGCGCGGGCGCGATGCAACCTCGACCTGACAGTTCCGACGGCGCACCCCAACGCGTCAGCCGCGTCGGCGTAACTCATCTCTTGCAGATCGCACAGCGCGACAACCTCGCGGTAATGCGCGGGTAGGGCCAGCACCGCCTGTCGAACCGAAGCGATAGTCTCTTTCCGGGTAAGATCGCCTAACGGGTCGTTCAACGCGACCAAACTCTCCGGCGTCGGCGATTCACCGTCTTCGTCGCCGTCATAAATCGGCGAAAGGAACCGGTCCTTCTCCAGACGCCGCCTCACCTGATTGCGCGCGACACCGAAGAGATAGGCCGAAAAAGAGCCCCGCGACGGATCGTAATGGCCGTCGCCCCGCATCAACGTCATAAAAACTTCCTGGGTGACATCTTCGGCGATGGCTTCCGACCCGCTCATCCGCAGCGCGAAACGATATATGCCACCCTGCCGCCTGCGATAGAGCGTTACAAACGCGATCTCGTCGCCCGCGCGAAGCAGCGTCAGTAATTCGTCGTCGCTTAGAGATGGATGCATCGCCGGATAATGGAGGGCAAACTGTCTTAGTTTGCCAGATATCCTCCAAATTCGTCTTTAAAGAAAGCGAGGCAAACCGTACAGTCTGCCCTACACCTGCCGACGTTTCTGATTCAGATTTTCCGGCTTGAAAGTTCCAGAAAAAAGTGGGAGTGGGGAATAGGGAGTGGGGAGTGGAAAGATTAGCTATAAATCCCTATTCCCCATTCCCCACTCCCCACTCCCCACTCCCTATTTGCGCTTCAACTTGATCTCGAACAATTTCGGCCAGAGCTTGCCGGTCACGAAGAGTCGGTCTGAGGCTTCGTCGTAGGCGATGCCGTTGAGCACGGCCATCGGATCCTGGCGGGCTTCAGGCGGAAGGAGTCCAGACAGGTCGATCCAGGCGTTGACCTTTCCGCTTTGCGGATCGATGCGCGCGATGCGGTCGGTCATCCAAACGTTGGCGTAGATCTCCCCTTTGATGTATTCGAGTTCGTTGATCTGAAGCACATCGAGCCCGTTGTCCCGAACCGTGATCAGGCTCCGAACCTCGAATGTGCCAGGGTCGAGGAATCGAATCCGGCTGGAGCCGTCGCTCATAATCAGCGAATTGGCGTCGCGGGTGAGTCCCCAACCCTCGCCCGCGTAACTGAATTCGCGAAGTTTGTCGAACGAATCGAGGTCGTAAACGAACCCGCGTTGCGTTTGCCAGGTCAGTTGGTACAAACGCCCGTTGAATAACGTCAGTCCTTCGGCGAAAAACTGTGTGGGCACTTCGATCTTCTTCAAAACCTTTCCGGTCTCGAGCTCGACGCGGCGGAGAGACGACGAGCCGTTCAATCCGGTGCTTTCATAAAGGGCGCCTTGATGAAAGACCAGCCCTTGAGTGAAGGCCGCCTTGTCGTGCGGGTAGGATTTGACTATTTCATAAGAGTAGGTCTGGACTCTGGACGCGGTTGTCATTTGATCGGGTCGTTGGGTTTTGGCGTTTGAAGCGCCGCTGTTGTCGCAAGCGGCGAAGGCCAGTGAAAGGGTGATTGAAAAAAGTGTCTTTGAATTGAGCATATCGGCGCCTCGGTGTAAATTTTCCTACGACACATTTCATATGAAATTTGTCGTTTGAATAATGGAAACAATCAGGAGAGCACTCAATGTCAGAGAACAACTGTCTTTTCTGCCGGATCATCGCCGGCAATATTCCTTCAAAGAAGGTCTATGAAGACGAACTCGCGTTCGCCTTCCACGACATCAATCCGCAAGCGCCCACGCACGTTCTGATCATCCCGAAAAAACACATAGCCTCGCTCAACGAGGCTTCACAGGATGATCAGGCTCTGCTGGGGCATCTGACGCTGGTCACGTCAAAGCTCGCTGATCAGCTCGGCGTCGTCGCCGGGGGATATAGAACGGTTATCAATACAGGCGCCGGAGCCGGCCAGAGCGTTTGGCACATCCACGTCCATTTGCTCGGCGGTCGTGTAATGGGATGGCCTCCGGGCTAAGTCGAACCAGACGGCCTCACCACAACCTGCCGACTGCCTTGAGGGAATAGAAGATTAGCGCGACCCCGCCCGCTATCAACAATACGAGCGCCCCGATCACGGCCGTCACGAAAATGTAATCGGAAAGGCTCGGCCGGCGGCGGTCTTGCGCGTACCTGCGAAGCAGGTTCATATTCCACCGGTTCGACTTGACGAAGAAGTCCGACGCGTCGCCGACGAATGGAATTATGCCCAGTAAATAATCGAAAGCCACGTTCATCGCCATCCGCATAACGATGACCTTCGGCGCGCGATATTGGACGGCGCTGCCGATCAGGTAAAGCGAAAAGAGCGCGGTCAGCGTATCCCCCACCCAGGGAACCAAACCCAGAATCGGGTCGAGGCCGACGCGGACGTTAAGAAACGGAATGCGAATGAAGTCGTCCAGAAGGCGCGCCACGCGATCCAGACTCTCCATATCCGTTCCTCCGTCACGGCGCGCCATCCGGCGCGATGAGTCGTAAGTTTCGATCATTGAATCCGGCCTGGCCATAAAATCTCTTCAGAAACGGATAGCGCAAATTTCCCGGGAGCGCAGGCATCCTTGCCTGCTTGCTTCGGTCAGTCGGTCATTGCCAGAAACCAAGCAGGCAAGGATGCCTGCGCTCCCAGGAAAGGCGCTGCCTCTTATTCAAAAGGTCTCGCGGCGGTCTTACCGATCTTCACAAACACCCGCCCCAGCGCGCGGATCTTTGAAACCCTCGGCGGGATCAGAGTCACGTCCGGCGCGCCGATGTCTTCGTCGCCGCGCTTCTCCTTCAACCACCGTTGAAAAATTGCCTGCGCCGCGCGCGGATTCTCCGAGGCGGCTATGAACGAATTGCGCAGATTTTCCGGAGTGACGACGCGGAAACTGTTTTTTGAGTAGTATCTCCGCAGCGCGTCGAAAAACCGTTCATCGCCGAGTTCCTTGCGCAGCGCGACGAAGAGCAGACCGCCTTTAGCCTGCACGATCGCCGTGTATTGCAGCGAATTGCGGAAATCCTTGACGGGTTTATCGGCCTCCACGTCCGCGCCGCCCAACATCCGATAGGCCTGATAAGCCCCTCGCAGTTGCTGGTCAATGATCAGATCGCCCAGCTTCTTTCCGTAAACCGCCTCGTGGTAGTACGCTGCGGAGAAATTGGCCAGGGCTTCATCCAGGTAAGGGGCGCGTTCGGAATCGCCGCCTACCGCCTCGCCCCACCACTGTTTCGCGACGCCGTACGCGATCGTAAACTCGAATGATGACCTGATGATGTCAGATTGTTCGCGCAAAACGCCCGGCAGACGCGCGGCTTCAGGCGCGTCGAAATCGATGTAATAAGCCTGCGCGACGATTACCATTCCCGGAAACTGGATGTTGCTGTACCCGGCGGCCAGCGGCATCTCGACCACCTGGAGAAGCGAATACGGATAGACGCCGAAAGACTTCTCGTACACGTCTACAGCGCCCGCCGCAAAATCGAGCGCGCGTTTGCCTAGGCGTTCGTCACTCTCACGGTAATAAGAGACCGCGCGCAAAGCGCCCGTTTTCCGCTGCGCGCTCTTCATGCGCTCGAAGACTGCTACCGCGAATCCCCGCAACTGATCCCCGCGGAATGTCTGCGATTTTCGTTTCTCCGTCGCGCCCGCGCCATACTGGTCCGACTGATCCGAATGTTTAGATTGCGACGCCCTCGATTCGACGCATTCCGCCGAGGCGATTACCGTCAGTCTCTCGTCGGTTCTGACGGTGACTTCATAGTCAGCGACCTCCCCGTTGACCAGAGAGCCTACGCTGACCGCCAAATTCTGTTCGACCGTCTGCTGGTCGCGCGGAGCGAGCAGCGGGAAGAAGTGCCCGAGCAGCATGGCCTCTTCGCCGGCGAAGAAGATGTCGCGAGCGTCCTTGGGCTGACGCTCGTCGCTGAGCGCGTCGCCGATCTCTTGCAGAAAATGAGCCAGCAAACTCGTTTCTTCGCGCTGCACGCGCGGAACGCGCGCGCTGAAATCTATCGTCAACTCGATGCTCCGCCCAGGTTGCAGTCTCTGCGGCAGTTCCACCCGGAGCAGCGCGTTGTGCGAACGCAAACTGTAATACAACTCCCGCCCGCCGGCCTTGACCTTTTGCACCTCCAATGAGGGCCTCTCCTCATCCGATAACCCGAAGTTGGGATAGAGGTAAAAATTGAGCGCATTCAGGTCTTCACGCGCGGCGTTCGTGAACCGGAGTACCTCGCGCCCAGTGAAACTTGCTTTGTGATAATCGAGGTCGATCTCGATTCGATAAGTGTCCCGCGATGACGGCTTATCCACGGGCTCCGGCGCCTGATCGCCAAAGCCCGCCTCTTGAGCGTAAGCGACGGAGAACGCGGCCAAAACAAAAAACGCAATTACATAGTACTGCGCCGCCGGAAACTTCATGGGAAATTGTGAGTGGGATGATTTCACACGCTCATTGTACTTCAGTGACGCGCATTTTTTACTCTCACATCGCTTCCGCTCAAAAAATCAATTGACAATCCTCTTTTATCATTTTATGATTCATCCATCTTGAAAATGACTTTCAAGATCACGGTCAGTCAATTCGATGTTCTAGGCGATTCTGAGCGATTCTGGAGGACTCCAATGAGTAAGAAGTCTAAGTGTTGCAAGAGTTATAAAAAAAAGGGGAAGGCGTGCAAAAAATGCCCGTTGTTCAGATGATTCATACTTTACGGTCAAATTTCTTAATCAATCTAAAATAAAAGCCTTCAAGCGTTGCAGCGCTGAAGGCTTCATAGCAAACCAACCCGGTCAGTTTCTGACAACATAGCGAGCGGAGTGCGGGCAAATCCTATCACGCCATCGCTTATAAATCACTTTCGAATCATTGCAATTCGACGTGAAAGGGGAGCCCGAATGAATTCACCTTGCGCCCCATCTCTGTGGCGCGGCGTTCAATTTTTCCTGGGAAAGCATGTACCCTCGCCTGCTTGTTTCGGTCAGTTGGTCTTCTGGCTGATCGTCACTGGTTTTTCACTCATCACTTCCCCACCGCTTTTCGCCCAAACAAATAACAACACGGCCCCAAGAGGCAGACGCATCGCCAGGCAGAAATGGATAAACACGCTGGCGCCCCCCCGTCTCCCGGGGTTCAGCCTGCGGGAATTCTATGCGGCAAAGCGCATCTATCGCGGCCTGGAGCTCTTCGGCTCCGTGGACAACTTTACCGACAGCTGCGATCCGAATTTGGGCGCGCAGCTGCCAATCTTTCGCACTGAGTTAGGGGAATGCGCTTCACGCGGGCGCAGGAGCGCAGCTAAGGCGCGCGAGAACTGGAAAATTCAATGGATCCGCCGTTTGAGCAAGACGGCGAACAAGGGCGGCGCGGAGGCTCCCGCCTAATACGTCCCGCCTAAGAAAGCGTAGCTTGTGACTTCGTAGCGAGAAGGAGGGAGTGGGTTTTATGAAACACCAACACGATCAAGAGGCGCGCTCAGAAGGAGGCTATCGCCTGCCGGTCAATTGCTTCAGATGCTCGGAAGGCTGTGTGCACCTGGAGTACGGCAACATCATTTTCACTTTTACCCAGCCGCAATTTCGCGCGCTGGCTGAAGTCATCGGCAGAGTCTACGGCGAGATAGAGGCCGAACGCGCCGATCAGGAGTTTCCGCGTTACGTCGAATCGCTCGTGATGTGAGGAAGACCCTCAATGAACTTATCTCTTATATTGCTGCTCATCATCAATTCGATTCCGTCGGTCTGGGCGGCTAACGGCAGGACCGACGTCTGGCCTGGCTTTCGCGGCCTCGGCGACAGCCACACCGCCGCTCGGGAATTGCCGCTCGAATGGGCGGATGACAAGAACGTCGCCTGGGACGTTGCTTTGCCAGGCTACGGCCAATCAAGTCCGGTCGTCTGGCGCGATCGGGTCTTTCTCACCGCCGTCGAAGGCGCGAACAAAGAGAAGCTATTGGTTTTCAGTCAGGATCTGAAGGGTGGACGGCAGCTCTGGGTCAAGGAATTTCCGGCGACCTTCACGATGAAGGACGCCAACACCGTCAGCAAGGCCGCGCCGACGCCGGCGGTCGATGAACGGCGCGTTTACGTCTTTTTTGAAAGCGGCGACCTGTTCGCATTCGACCACAAAGGCAATCCTCAATGGCGGCGCAAGCTGGCCGAAGAGTACGGCGCTTACAAAACAAATCACGGACTCGGCAGTTCGATCGCTTTGACCGACAAAGCCGTGATTGCGCTGGTCGCGCACGGCGGGCCGTCATATCTGCTCGCAGTCGATAAGCGGACCGGCAAGAATCTCTGGAAATCGGATTTGAAATCGGGAGGCGGTTGGAGTTCGCCCATCATCACTACTCATCAGAACAAGCGGCAAATTCTCATCAGCGTCAGCGGCGGCGTCGAGGCATACGATGCGGCCAACGGAGAGCGGCTCTGGTCGGTCGGCGGGCTGAAAGGCAACAACATTCCCTCGCCCTCTGTAGATCCTGAACAAAACGTCGTCGTCGCCGGGTCGAGCGACAAGGGAATGAACGTCGCGGTCAAACTCGGAGGCGCGGGTGACGTGACCGCTTCGCATGTGCTCTGGCGCGCGGAGGAGGCGACTGCGAATTTCTGTTCACCTCTGATTCATCAAGGCCACGTGTACTTCGTCAACAAAGTCGGCGTGGCGTTCTGCCTCGATCTGAAAACGGGCGAGGAGCGATGGCGCGCGCGGCTCGGCGGCGAAGTCTGGGCCTCGCCGCTCGCCGCCGGAGACCGCATCTATTTTTTCGGCCTCAACGGCAAGACGTTCGTGATGCGCGCCGGGGCGAAGATGGAACAACTGGCGGTGAACGAATTATCAGGAGTCGAGCGCGTATACGGCGTAGCAGCGGTGGATCGCGCGCTGTTGCTGCGCTCAGGTCGAAAGCTAATCAAGCTCAGTGAGCGGTAGATAAATTTTCAACCGACTTATGGTATATGAAATATGGCGCATGCACAGCTTATGAATGGCATATGGAAATGGCGTATGGCGCGCTCCCTGAAATACCGTGACCTGTTATTCATTATGATCATCGCGCTTGTCGTTAGCGGGCTGCAACTGCTCGCGCGCGTCAACAGGCCGCCGGAAATCCCGCGCGACTCCTTACATTCAGGCGCCGGCCATGACGCGCGCGGGCAATGTCTGGGCTGCCATCAGCGGATCGCGCAATCGGAGACGGACGTATTCGATCAGCCGCACAAACTGCCCAGGCGTTGGCGAGCCGATAAGCTCGACTGTTTGTCCTGCCATAAGAATCCTGACCCGGGCGGATCGGATCCGTTCCGGTATGTAAACGCAAAAAAGGTCGCCGGACTCGAGCGGGATGTCACTTTGAACTGATGGGCCGTCCGAGGTTGAACGGCGAAATTTCAATCACTTCAAAACAAGGAGACGATTTATGAAGCGCGCTATATTTTCAATCTGTTGCCTCGCGCTGTTTTCAACAGGCGCAATGGCGCAGACCGCAACTGCGCCATCGACCACCCAGCCTGAGAAGGCCGATCCGGCGGCGTGGAACACGCTTAAATCCGCGCGCGATACCAGTCAGACCCTTCCCACAAATTTCGCCGGTGTGACCTTCGATGTGGTTATGAACGACAACGGCAAGGTCGCAAAAGGCGCGATCAATTACGAAGCGGGCGGCAGCGCCGATTTGAAGGTCGAAGGGCTGGATGAGGAAGCGAAAGGGTGGCTCAACGAACAAACGATGAGCATCATCGCCCACCGCCGCGGCGGAGATTTCTCCAAAGGAGATGGACGCCACCCGATCACTTTCGCCGAAGACGACAATTCGCCCGCGGGCCGGCGCATCGCGATCAACGACAAGATGAAATCGTACTACCGCGTCCGCGACAACCTGGTCGCCGAAGTCGACCGCACTATGGGCGCCGATCACTTCATTATCAC
>DATEMG010000486.1:0-32707 GCA_035275805.1 Blastocatellia bacterium | reverse complement strand
TGCTTCCGCTCACAGGATGCGTCCTCGCGCGGGGGCAGCGTTACCATCACTTCACAACTCCGACGCCCCTGGAGGAGAACAAGATATTGATTCTAGGATTCCTCGGCGGACGCGAGCCGTGGAACAATCCGCATCGCAACGTCCGGAAACTGGCGTTGAAATTACGCGCGCAGTATCCGGACACGATCCGTGTCGAGACGGTGGAGAATAAGAAACGCAATCTCGCGCTCGAGTTGATTCGCCGCGCGTTCGATCGCAATCATGACGGCCAACTCGACGCGCAGGAGCGCGCCAACGTCAGGTTAATTATCTACGGCCAGAGCTTCGGAGGCGCGGCTGTCGTAAAGTTGTCGCGAGAGTTGGAGCGAATGGGAGCGCCAGTTCTGTTGACTGTGCAGGTTGACAGCGTAGGACGCGGCGACCGGATCATCCCCACCAATGTGGCGCGCGCCGCCAATCTGTTTCAGAGAAACGGACTCTTCATCCGTGGTGAGCCGGAGGTCCGCGCTCAAGACCCGTCCCGCACGGAGATCATCGGCAATTTCGAGTTCGATTACCGGAATAAGAAGATCGATCTGTCCGAAGAGTCTCGGATGAAGAGGCTCTTCCGCGTTGCTCACACCAAGATGGATTTCGATCCGGCAGTCTGGTCGCTCGTCGAAGAACTCATCGTGAAAGAGATCAAAAGACCGGACGATGAAAGACGTGTGAGACGGCGTTTTCATGCCTGAAAGCGATCGTTGGAAATGTAGAGTGAAAAACGCAAAGCGGGCGGCGGTAGTTAGGCGGGATTGGCTTATAATCACTGTCTCGTCGATTCAGAAAGGAGCGACCGATGTCTGAAATCACATTTGAGCAGGTCCTGTCACAGGTGAAGGCATTGCCTCCGGAAGACGCCGTGAAATTGCGCGATTACCTCAACGCGCAGATTCAACAAGATGAAGCGGTTGAAGCAGCCCGCGCCCTGGCTCGCGCTACCAGCGCGCACGACCTGTCCGATGAATATCGTTGGATCGAAGAGAACAGAGAAGCATACGCGGGACAATGGGTGGCGTTGAAGGGGTCTCGACTCATCAGCAGCGGCCCCAATGGAGTAGAGGTCATCCGGGCGGCGCGGGATGCGGGATTTCCGGATGCGTTTATCAAATTGGTTCTTCCCGCAGAGCAAATCAAATATACCGTTTTCTGAAAATGCCATTTCTGCTCGACTTCAATATTCGCTATGAATATAACTCACTACGGAGCGGAATCTTCGTTCCGGTCACTTTGCGATTAGGTGGAACGGCAATCCCCTGTGATGCGGAAGTTGACACCGGGGCGCAGGTCTGCGTCTCTCAGCGAGAGTTAGGCGTTTCGCTTGGTCTTGAGGTCGAAACCGGCCATAGGATTGTTTTGAGCAGCTTGGGCGGAGCGGTGGTCGCTTTTGGACATTTCGTTACGCTACACACGCTGGGACTTGAATTCGATTCCGTCGTCTACTTTGCGGAGGACTACAATTTGCCGCGCAACCTACTCGGGCGAGATGGGTGGCTGCGAAAGCTGCGGCTGGCAGTGGTTGATTACGACGCCGAAATTTATCTCAGTCCACACGATTCGGGTTGAAGGCCGATATGGATATTCGTCAGGCGCTGATGGCTGAACATTCCAAGCGACAAACGATGGCGATCGTCAAATTCATTGGCGATGACGCCCGACGCTTCGCCGAATTGATGAAGATCATATTCGCCGGGGAATACCGTTTAACGCAGCGCGCCGCGTGGCCGATGAATTATTGCGCCGAACGGCGGCCGGAGCTGATCCGGCCCTATTTGCCGAAATTGCTCGACTGCCTGGCGCGCGACGACATGCACGACGCCGTCAAGCGCAACGTCCTGCGCCTGCTGCAGCGCGTCGAGATCCCAAGGCGGTTGGCTGGCAAAGTTTACTCTCATTGCGTCGATCTGATCGACGACGCCTTCGAACCGGCCGCAGTGCGGGCGTTCGCGTTGACGGTCGCGGCCCGCATCGCCAAGTCTGAGCCGGATCTGATGAACGAATTGCGACTCGTCGTGAGAAAACATCTTCCGCATACGACGGCCGCATTTCAAAAACGCGCAAGGGAGATTTTGTAACGCTACACTTAGCGAGAAATACAACGGCGAGGATTATTTGTGATGGGACTTGAAACCGATTCAGAGATCATCCAACATCCCGACGGCCGCGTCGAACTGCGCGACCGCTCGTCAATCGAATCCAGCCCGCTATACAACGAAGACCTCGCGCCGGTTCCCGTTGCGAAGCGCAACTGGACGACCTACAACTACGCGGCGCTCTGGATAAGCATGGCGCACTGCATTCCGACCTACATGCTCGCGTCGGGACTTATCGCGGCGGGGATGAACTGGCGGCAGGCGCTTTTTACAATCCTGCTCGGCAACACCATAGTACTCATTCCGATCCTGCTCAATTCGCACCCGGGCACGAAATATGGAATTCCCTTCCCGGTCTTCGCGCGGGCCAGTTACGGCGTGATCGGATCTAACCTGCCGGCGTTGATGCGCGCGCTTGTGGCCTGCGGCTGGTTCGGCATTCAGGCCTGGATCGGCGGCGAGGCGCTGCACACGCTTTTCAGGGCGATCATACCGGGGTGGCAGACGCTCGCGGGCGGGCCTGTGGGCGGACACACTCCTACCGAATGGCTGTCGTTTCTGCTCTTCTGGGGGATGAATATCTACATCATCTTTCGCGGAATGGATCTGCTGCGCGCGGTCGAGAACTGGGCCGCGCCTTACGTGCTGGTGATGACGGCGATCCTGTTGGGTTGGGCGATCTGGCGCGCCCGAGGATTGGGCAATCTGTTGCGAGACGATGGCAAGTTTCAAACCCTGGCCGAATTCTGGCCGGTCTTCATTCCGTCGTTGACGGCGATGATCGGGTTCTGGGCGACGCTGTCGTTGAATATGCCCGACTTCACTCGTTTCGGGCGCAGCCAGCGCGAACAGTCCGTCGGGCAGGTCGCCGCGCTGCCGGCGACAATGACGGTCTTCGCCGCGATGGGCGTGATGATCACATCGGCGGCCATAATCATCTATCCGCAGATGAAACCCAATGAGTTGTGGGATCCGTTGAAGGTTATCAGCCAGTTCGACAGCTTGCTGGTCGTGGCGATCTCGATGTTTACGGCGGTGGTTGCGACCCTGGCGGTCAACATCGCGGCCAATGTCGTCTCGCCCGCCAACGATTTCGCCAACGCCTTTCCACGGCTGATCTCGTTCCGCACGGGAGGGTTGATCACCGGGGTCATCGGCATCCTGATGCAGCCTTGGAAGCTGTTGGCCGATCCATCGGCTTATATCTTCACATGGCTGAACGGATATTCGGGCGGCCTCGGTTCAATCGCCGGCGTCCTGATCGCCGATTACTGGCTGGTTCGGGACAAGAAACTGGCGCTCGGCGACCTTTACAGGACGAAGGGCGTTTACGCCTACACTCAGGGGTGGAACTGGCGCGCGGTTGTGGCGACGCTGATCGGCTGTGGACTGGCGTGGATCGGCCTCGTCGTTCCACAGCTCAAACAGCTTTATGATTACGGCTGGTTTGTCGGCTTCGGCGCGTCGGCTGTGATTCATTTCGTTTTGATGAAGGCGATTCCGCCCCAGGAAACGGTAAAAGTGGAAGTCGAAGCAATGCAGAGAGGAGCATAAGTTATGTCTGGCACTGTCAAATGCGGTTTGATTCAAGCGAAGAACGCCGCGCCGCCTGAGGCGCCGATCGAAGAGATCAAGCGGATCAACATCGAGAAGCATCTGAAGCTGATCGGGGATGCGGCCAAGCAGGGCGTGAAGATTCTATGCATGCAGGAGGTCTTCACTACGCCTTATTTCTGCGCCGAGCAGCAGACACGGTGGTATGAAGCCGTCGAAAAGATTCCCGACGGGCCGACCGTGAAACTGATGCGTGATGTAGCGCGCGAACACGGCATGGTCCTGATAGTTCCGATTTACGAGGAAGAAATTACCGGCGTCTATTACAACACGGCTGCGGTGATCGATGCTGACGGCACATACATCGGAAAATACCGCAAGAACCACATCCCGCACGTCGCGCCGGGATTCTGGGAGAAGTTCTATTTCAAGCCCGGCAATCTGGGCTACCCGTCGTTCGACACCGCCTACGCCCGGATAGGGGTTTATATCTGCTACGACCGGCACTTCCCGGAAGGCGCGCGGGCGTTGGGTTTGAACGGCGCCGAGATCGTCTTCAACCCTTCGGCGACAATCGCGGGATTGTCCGAATACCTGTGGAAGCTGGAACAGCCCGCGCACGCCGTGGCCAACGGATATTTCATCGCCGCGATCAACCGCGTCGGCTACGAAGCGCCATGGAATATCGGCGAATTTTACGGCCAGAGTTATTTTTGCGACCCTCGCGGGCAAATCATCGCCCAGGCGCCGCGTGACGAAGACGCGCTGGTCGTGGCCGATCTGAACCTCGATATGATCCGTGAGGTTCGTAACACGTGGCAGTTCTTCCGCGACCGGCGGCCGGAAACTTACAACGGGCTAGTATAAAGAGGAAAACGGCCACAGAGACACCGCAGACACGGAGATGGAAAGAAAGAGTGAAAGAGTGAAAGAGTGATACAGAGGAAAAGCGACGCTGCGGTCCCTTACTCTCTCTGTCCCTCTGTCCCTCTGTCCTTACATCTCTGTGCCTGCGGTGGCTCCGTGGCTGATCGCATAGGAGTTATAGATGTTAGAATTCGCCATCACATTCAAACCCGATATGCCGCCGGAGCGCATCGTCCATTTGACGAAGCAGGCCGAGCACAACGGCTTCGCCTACGGCTGGATTTTCGATTCGCACGTCCTGTGGCAGGAGCCATACCCGCTGCTGACGTTGATGGCCGCGAACACCGAAGCGGTGCGGTTGGGCACGTGCGTGACCAATCCGGCCGTGCGCGATTGGACGGTGACAGCCAGCCTGCTCGCCACGATCGACCGCATTTCCGGCGGGCGGATGGATCTGGGCATCGGGCGCGGAGACAGCTCGCGCCGAGTGATGGGCAAACGTCCGACGACTCTGGCCGATCTGGAAGCATGCGTGCAGACGGTGCGCGACCTGTGCGCGGGTAAGCAGATCGTTTACGAGGGGCAGCCGATACAAATGGCGTGGGCCAACGCCGGCGCGCTACCCGTTTGGGTGGCTGGTTACGGGCCGAAGGCGCTGCGCTGCGCCGGGAGGATCGGCGACGGCGTGATCCTGCAATTCGCCGACCCGCATCTGATCAAATGGTGTTTGCAGTTCGTGCGCGAGGGCGCGGAAGAGGCCGGGCGCGATTTCTCGAAGATCAGAGTGATGAGCGCCGCTCCGGTCTGGGTTTCCGACGATCTGGCTGCGGCTCGCGACCGTGTGCGCTGGTTCCCGGCGCTGGTGTCCAATCACATTGTAGACCTGGTCTCGCGGTACAAGCCGGAAGAGTTGCCGCCTGAGTTGACCGCATATGTCAAAGAACGTAAGGGCTACGACTATCTGCACCACGCCGAGGTCGGAAGCGGCAACGCCGAATTCGTCAACGATGAAGTGGTCGACCGATTCTGCATCGTCGGGCCTGCCAAAGAACAGACACGTCGATTGAAGGAGCTTGAAGCGGCCGGCGTGACGCAATTCAATATTTATCTGATGTGCGGTGATGAGGAGCAGACGGTAGAGGTTTATGGGCGCGATGTGATTCCGGCATGTCAGTGATGTATCATCGAATCTGAATTTTGAGAAATAGAGGTAGTTTATGGAGATAACCTGCGACAACTACATCGGGAGCAAATTGATTTCGGGCTCGGCGTCGAATTATACGCCTGTCTACAACCCTTCTCGCGGCGAAGTGATCGCGCAGGCGCCGGAAAGCGACGCGCGGACTGTAGATCAGGCGGTTCAGACCGCTAAGAAAGCCTTTCCCGCCTGGGCTGAAACTCCGGTGGTCGAACGCGCGCGCGTGATGTTTCGTTTCGCGCATCTGCTCGAAAAAAATTTCGCCGAGATTGCCCGGATGGTCACGCGCGAGCATGGCAAGACGCCTGAAGAGGCGAAGGGCGACGTGCGGCGCGGGATCGAAATGGTCGAATTGGCCTGTCACGCGCCGACGCTGTTGATGGGACAGACGCTCGACAACATCGCGCGCGGCATTGACGGGCGCGTCGAACGACATCCTCTCGGAGTCTGCGCCGGAATCACGCCGTACAATTTCCCGGCGATGGTCCCGCTCTGGATGTTTCCCATCGCCATTGTCTGCGGCAACGCGTTCATCCTCAAACCTTCGCCGAAAGTCCCACTGACGCCGATGCGGCTGGCCGAACTGATGACCGAAGCCGGGCTGCCCGAAGGCGTCTTCAACGTCGTCCACGGCGGCGCGGAGACGGTTGACGCGCTGCTCAAACATCCCGACGTCGCCGCGATCAGCTTCGTCGGCTCGACGAAGGTCGCGAAATACATTTACGAAACCGCGACGGCTCACGGCAAACGCGCGCAGGCCGCCGGCGGGGCGAAAAATTACATGCTGGTGATGCCCGACGCCGACCTCGACGCGGCGACGAACCAGATCATAGGCGCGGCTTTCGGTTGCAGCGGGCAGCGGTGCATGGCCGGAAGCGTCGCGGTCGCGGTGGGCAAGGCCGGCGACCCTTTGATCGAGAGCCTGGACGCGGCGGCGAAGAAGATGCGCGTGGGGCCGACGGACAGCCCCTCTGCTGAAAGCAATGTGGACATGGGACCGGTAATTGACGCGGCGGCGCGCGACCGGGTCAGAAGCTATATCGATCTGGGCTTGAATGAAGGCGCGAAGCTGGCCACGGACGGGCGCGCAGTTTCGTTGACCGAGTTGAGCGAGGGTTTCTTCGTCGGGCCGACGATCTTCGACAACGTCGCGCCTCAGATGCGGATCGCGCGCGACGAAATCTTCGGGCCCGTCCTGTCGGTGATGCGCGTCGACGATTTAAACCAGGCGATCGCGCGCGCCAACGAGTCGCCTTACGGCAACGGCGCGGTCATCTTCACCCGCGACGGCGGCGCGGCGCGCGCGTTCGCGCGCCATGTCAATTGCGGCATGGTCGGCGTCAACGTCGGCGTGCCCGCTCCGATGCCCATCTTTCCGTTCGCGGGATGGAACCAGTCGTTCTTCGGCGACCTGCACATTCAGGGACACGAGGGCTTTCACTTTTACACTCACAACAAAGTCATCCTTAACCGCTGGAATGATCCGGGCAAACGTGTGATGGGGTGGTGATCGGGCTGAATGTTGGCGGATTATCAATTCTCTATTTTCAATCGCCGCAAGATCCCCTGACATGGAATGGACAATTGAAAATGTAGAATGGAAAATGCTTATGACCGGCCTAAAGTGGTAAAACAGTCGAGCCGCGAAGGCTAAGTGAAATGAAGATAATTCCGCTCGGAACCAGTTCAGGCAAACCTACGCTCCGTCGCAACGTAAGCGCTCTGGCCGTGGTCGGCGAGGGCGAATGGTGGTTGTTCGATTGCGGCGAGGGGACGCAGACCCAGATTGCGCGCGCCGGCATCTCGCCGCAGAAGCTCGCCGGCGTCTTCATCTCGCACCTGCATGGCGACCATTTCAACGGCTTGCCCGGTTTGCTTTCGACCATGTCGCTCGACCAGCGCGAAAAAGAATTGACGCTGGTCGGCCCGACTGGCATCGACGAATATTTGAGGCTGCTCGCCAGGTTGAAAAGTTGCCACGTCAATTACCCGCTCAGGCTGCGAGAATTCGACGCGCAATATTTCGCCGGCAGAGAGCAGGAACTGGTTTACGAATCTGCCCGATTCACCGTCACGACGCGTCCGCTCGACCATCGCATCTTCGCGCTTGGATACCGGCTCGAAGAAAAGACCAAACCGGGACGGTTCAACCTCGAACGCGCGAAGGAGCTGGGCATTCCCCCGGGGCCGCTGTATTCGCGGCTGCAATCGGGCCAAGCTGTCACGCTCGAAGACGGGCGAGTGATTCACTCGTCGGAAGTGCTGGGGCCGCCGCGTCCCGGCAGGGCCGTCAGCTATTGTCTGGACACGCGCCCCTGCGCCAACGCAGTGAAACTTTCTGAGAACGCCGACTGGGTGATCCACGAGGCGACGTTCACCGAAGAGCTGATCGAGGAGTCTAATCATTTCGGCCATTCGACCGCGATTCAGGCCGCCGAGACCGCGCGTGAAGCCGGGGCGCGCCGGCTTCTCATTACGCATTTCAGCTCGCGCTTCCCCGACACGCGCCAGCTGCTGGAAGAGGCCCGCTCGGTCTTTCCAGAAACCTACGCCGCGGAGGATCTGGTTGAACTGGAAGTGTGACGACCATTCGCTGGTCGAAGAGTTGCGGAAAACCTATATCGAGAAACGGGAGGCGATTCGCGGCCGTCTCGCCGAATTCGAAGCGGTCATGCTGGAAGGCGACGACGGGCTCCTGTTCGAAGAACTCGTCTTTTGCATCTTCACGGCGGGGGCGAGCGCGAGGATGGGGTTGAATTCGATTGAGAGAGTCCGCCCCCATCTCTTCAAGGCCGGCCAGAAGCGATTGACCCGGCTGCTCCTCGGGGCGCACCGTTATCCGAACGCGCGCGCCGGATATGTCGTTCACACGCGCGATTTCCTGAAACGCGATTGCGGATTGAGGCTCAGGGAGCGGCTAAACTCGTTCGGCGATGACTTGGAGGCGCGCCGCGACTTCTTTGCGAAGAATCCAGGCGTCAAGGGTGTCGGTTATAAAGAGGCCAGCCATTACCTGAGAAATATAGGTTATCGTGGCTACGCGATCCTGGATAAACACATTTTGCGGACGCTGTATGAGGTCGGAGTGATCGATTCTCCCGATCCCCCCGGCGCGAAAAAAAAGTATCTGGCCGTCGAAGACAGCATGAGAAAATTCGCCGAGGATATTAAAATCAATTTCGACGAACTCGATCTCCTGCTCTGGTCTAATAAAACCGGCGTCATTTTGAAATAGCGGGAGTGGGGAATGGGGAGTGGGGAGTGGGGAAGCGATGCGTAACTTCTTCGACTCTTATTCCCCACTCCCTATTCCCCACTCCCCACTCCGGATATGTTCAGAGGAGGTACTTAACTTATGAAGAAAGCCCTTCGGATTCTGACGGCCATATCAGCCGCCGTTCTGCTATCAACCTCCGCCTTGGCCGAGACGCGCGGCAAGTCGCTCAAACGCGCCGTGAGCGAGATACGCAAGGCCAACTTCACCGAGGCCGAAAAGATCTACCGGGGACTGCTCGAAAAGGACCAAACCGACAAGGAAGCGCGGCTGGGCCTGAGCTTCGCGCTGATCAAACAGATCAAGTTGCAGGAGGCTTACGAAAACGCGGCGCAGGTGATCGTCGCCGACCCGCTCAGTTCGCGTGGATTCGCGCTGCTCGGGACTGCGCTGTTGCGCTCTGGCGAATTCCGCAATTCGGTCGAGGCGCTCTACACCGCCGTCAAGTTCAACAACAAAGAAGCGCTGGCCATCGCAGGGCTTTCCGAGATCGAATACTACGAGCACCGGACGCGCAACTCTTACGACGGTTTGAGGCGCGCGGTCTCGATCGACCCGATGGAGCCTGATTACTACCTGGCGCTGGCGCGCGCCTGCTCGCGGCTGGAGTATTACAACGAGGCCGCCGACGCCTACCAGCGATTCCTCGACGTCACTCCGAAGACCGACGTAGAGCGCCGGGCGCGCATACGCGGGCTGATCGAATTCTACCGATACCTTGGCAACACGAAGATTCATCGCACGGGCGGCAAAGAGGTTACGACCATCCCGTTCGAACTGATCAACCATCGTCCGTTCATCAAGCTGACGGTCAACGGCAAAAGCACCTTGCGATTCGTGGTCGACACCGGGGCAAGCCTGTCCGTGATTTCCGACACGGTCGCCGCGCAATTGGGCATCAAACCAGTCGCGCGCGGGGGCAATGCCCGGGCGGTGGGGGGGACCGGCTCATTCCCGATCCTTTACGGGCTGCTCGATTCGCTCACCATCGGCGAGGCGAAGATCGACGCGATCCCAGTTTACATCCGCACCATTCACAGCGCCGCCGACACCCCTGAAATCGAAAAGGCCGACGGTTACATCGGGCTCTCCGTCCTGGCGAACTATGGCGTGACGATCGATTACCAGGCTAAACAGATGACGCTCGACCGCACCCCGGTACGCGAAGAGCCGGTCAAACCCGACGCCGCGAAGCCGCCCGACGCCGCGAAGCCAATTGATCCGTCGACCATCGTCGGCGACCTCATCAACGGATTCGAGGTCCCGATTCGCAGCACCAGCGGCGGGCTGGCCAGCGCGGAAACGCATCTGCCGAACCTGAATCGCCCGCTCAATTTCATCATCGACACCGGCGCGACCACGACTGTCATCTCGAAGGCCGCCGTCCAGCGCCACGAACTGGAGGGGCTGAAGATTAAAGGCGAGACCATCCGCGTCATCGGCGCCGCGGGCATCGAGGATGGCGTCGAGACGCTCGGGCTTTCGGCGCTGACTGTCAACGGTTTGAAAAAGAACAACTCTCGCGCCGTGATCTTGAACCTCGAAGCGGTCAACGAGACTTCGGGATTCGAGCAACACGGGATTCTGGGCGGAGACTATCTGGCGCACTTCAGAGTGGTGATCGACCTGCGGCGTTACCAGTTCAAATTGACACCGCAGACCAAGGCGATCTCGGTGGCGGAGAAGCAGTAGAGAGTGGGGAGTGGGGAATGGGGAATGGGGAGTGGGGAGTGGAGGAAAAAGGACATTATTTCCCACTCCCCATTCCCTACTCCCCACTCCCACTAATTTATGATCACAAGCATTTACCTCGAAACATCGGTCATCGGCGCGTATCTCGACAAAGGCGAGTCGTTTCGCCGCGACCTGACAATCCGGTGGTGGGAGCATGAATTGAAGAACTACCTCGCATATGTCTCACCACTGGTCGCGAGGGAACTCGAACGCGCGCGCGAGCCGTATCGTCGCAGCTATTTGCAATTGATCAGCGCTCTGCCGCAGTTAGAGATCACGGAGGAGGCCGCGATACTGGCCGATGGCTACATCGGGCGCGGCATCTTTCAGCGGAAATACCTGGGCGACGCCTTGCACGTCGCGCTCGCCTCGTTTCACAAGGTCGATTACGTGGTGACCTGGAATTTCGGCCATCTGGCGAACGTGCATCGCCAGGCGCGTATAAAATTGTTCAATACCGCCGCCGGATTCTTCGTCCCCGAAATCGTGACGCCTGAATTTCTGGTAAGTGAACTGTGACAGTGGGCAGTGAATAGCGCCTGCCCACTGCCCACTGCCCGCTGCCTATTGAGTTATGTATAAACGCCCCAGGTTTCTCGAAGAGTTGCAAGCGATCCGCGAAGAGATGTCACGCGAATGTGATTACGATATGGACCTTTTCGCAGAGATGGTCAGAAGCAATCAGCCTCCCAAGCGTGGCCCCGCGCGCAACATCCGCGGCGTCCGCCAATATGTCGCTCCCAATGAAGTGGCGTCGAAAAAAGCTCCCAATAAGAAGAAAACTAAAGATTGAACCCTCCTCTCGGAGCATGGGCCGGAACATGGCCGGAATATGGGCGAACCTTTCCACGCAATCGGATTCAACATCACCGATGAGGCTTCCTATCAGGCGCTGGCCGAAGAGGCGCAACAGCGTGGTGTGGCGACCAAGGCCAATCGTGAACAGGGCGCCCTGCACGGTTTTTGCTGGAGCGTCGGATCGGGGCTGGAAATATGGACGATGCTCTACGAATCGAAGGAAGGCCTCTTTTACGCCGATTGCCGCCCTGCCTTTCGCGCGCGTCATATCTTCAGCCTACATCCCTGGGAGATCGCCGAATACGAAGAGGACGGCGAGGCCGTGGCGCGGGGGGTGTTGGTCAATTCCGGCGTCGAGCTCGTCTTCGAGTTGCAAAACATCACCGAAGTCGATCTGAGCCGTTTGCGAGACCGGCAGATCACGGCCTCCGTCTCCGGCCTGGCTTATCGCGCGCGGGTGATCACAAAGGCCAAGGACCTGCTCTTCGCCCCGCTCGCCGAGCGTTACCCGCGCAGAAAGGTGGCCGAGGTCGACTACGCCGTGCGCGGACGCATCCTCTCCTGGCGCGAAATCAAAAATCCGCACACCGCAAGCAATCTGGTTCTGATCGACGTCGACGCCGGCAAATTGAGACTTGAAGTCCTCGTCAACCACGCCGATCTCAAAGGCGAACTGAAAGTCGACGGATGGCTCGCGTCCGAAGTCTGGATGCAAGGCCACATCCTCAGTGATAAAGATCTAGAAGCCCGCTACGAAGGATTGGACCGACAGGTCTACCGCGGCAGCTTCTGGGACACGCTGCGGCGTGAGATATAGGAATTGTCCAGCGCCGGCCTGCGTCATTGAGATTTAACGTCGAGCAACTCGACTTCAAACACCAGAGTCGAGTTCGGCGGGATCGGACCGATGCCGCGTGCGCCGTAACCAAGTTGCGGCGGTATGACGAGTTTACGCTTCCCGCCGACCTTCATGGTCATGACGCCCTCATCCCAACCTTTGATGACCCTTCCGACGCCGATTTGGAATTTGAATGGGCCGCGATCCAGCGAGCTGTCGAATTTGGTCCCGTCTTCGAGCGTGCCGGTGTAATGCACGGTAACTTCCTGCCCGGGTTGCGGGCTTGGGCCCGTTCCTGTAACTATGTCTTCGTACCTCAATCCTGATTCAGTGGTCATTGCTTTCGCTCCTAATACAGACGCTTTGATCGGCATCGAGACCCAGGAGACCGCTTGCCAGCGAATTTTCCCGGCGTCCGCGCGTTTGACCCAGGTCTCGATGTGGCTGCTCTGGCCCAGAGGCTTCTGGTCGCGAATGTAGGTCGCGCGCCCCGTGACCACCGCCGTATTCCCGTAGAGCCGCAGATTGAACTCGTCGGTTTTGATTTCATCGAGCTTGACAAGTCCCGCCTGTGACAGTTCTATCATTTTTGCCTTGTTGATGAAACTGCCGTCGTTATTGAGCGCGACGAAGTCGTCGGCCAGAATGCGTTTGAGCGCTTCGGCGCCGCCCTTCACGACGGCGTCGAACCATTCACGTTCGAGTTTTTTCAACTCGGCTTCGACTGCGGGCGCCTTAAGGACTTTGCCCTGGCCCGCGGCCCTGTTTTTGGCCTGCGCGAAAATCGGGTGCGAGGCGGCGAGGACAAGCAGCGCGATTGATAAAATTCGTTTCAAGAAATCATCTCCTTTTTTTCACCCGGCGCTAAAATAGGCTCAGGTATTCATCCTCTGTGGCCGGAGGGATTTTCACCATTTCCAAATTCTCTTTGACGTGCGCGATGTCGCTCATCCCGACGAGCGCGACGTCGATTTCCGGCGTCGAGCGCGCGAATTGAATCGCGCGTTGAGCGTCAGTTCGCAATCCTTTCAGAGAGGCGCCGATAATCGGCGACAATCCCGCGGAGAGCCGCGATTGCAGGATCGATGCGCTGGCCATGACCGTAACGGAGCATCCCGCCGCCGCCTCCAGAAATGTGACATCCTCGCCGTCGAGCGTCTGATTGGCGTCCGTGAAGGCCTCGGCCATAGCCAGGTTGAAGGGCAATTGGACGACCCTGAAGTGATGGCGGTCTCCCGCCACTTCACGCGCGGTCTCCGCCACTTGTTCCAACGACAGAGCTTCCGGACTGTCCAAAGGCGCCCGATAACCGTTCCATGTCGCCGTTCCATACATGGAGATCTTGCCGTCCGCCACGGCGATCTCCAAAAACTCGAACGCGGCGCGCAGCCTCTTGTAAAACTCATCGCGCGAAACCTCGGATAACTGCGATTCCGGGTTGTGTAGGTAGTAGACGTCAACGCATTCGAGCTTCAGATTGCGGAGACTCTGATCAAGTTGATGCGCAATGTAGCCAGGCGTCATGCAATGACTCGATTGAACGAAATCATCCCACTTGCAGACACCGGGTTTGATGAATGTCTCCTCGATATAGGCGATCATCTCCTGGCGGCTGCTGGGAGGATTGCCGTCAAACGGGATGTAACCGCCCTTGGTCGAGACCACGATCTCGTCGCGCGCCGCCGCGCCTTGCGCGAACAGATCCGCGAGCGCATCGCCGATATTTCGCTCGCTACGCTGGCAACGGTAGTTAGCCGCCGTATCGAAGACGTTACAACCCAATTCGACCGCGTATTTGACGGCGCTTCGATATGCCGCGTCCGTCCATTCATCGACGCCGCCGAGATACGAGCCGAGGCCGATTGACGACATCCACAACCCCTGCGATTGCCGAAAATGGCCTTCGGCGGCGACCCCGCTAAATCGCTTCTTGTAATTCGACGTCCCTTCCGTCGTAGCATTACGCAAATGGTCCATAAACTCTCTCGGGAAAACCGCGCAGTAACGAATAAATTGGTTACTGCGTGGTGTATTTTTTACGCCGCCTGGCCGCGCTTCAACTCGCCCAGCTTTTTGCTCGCCGAGACGCCCTTGGAGAGCAGGAAAAGCACGAAGGCGTGGACGGCCAGCGGTAGATAATCCTGCGCATACAGCAGCAGCAAACCGTCAAGCGCGTAGACCACCATTCCCACGATGAAGGCCCAGTGGAAAAACTTCCTCGCCAGAACGCCGAAGATCACAAAAAGTCCCGCCATCAATAGCGTGAAGACGAAGCTAACGGTCTTCCCCGTGGCCCCCGACTGGACCGAGAGAGCATCGGCGACGCTGGTGACGCCGAGGCCGAAAACAAAGCGCAGGTCGCCGCCAAAGACCGCGATGAGCGAATTTATCACTGACAGCACCGCGATCCAGAAAAACCACGACGACGATGAATTGAATTGCTGCGTCAACTTGAGCAATTCGCCTTGATCCGGTTCGGCGGCGCCGAAGACACTCGCCGGCTGTTCCTTGGCGGCCGGCGTTCCGGCGTCTATTCCGCCGCCCTGATTCTCGATCATTATGACCTCCTGTGTTGAAAAGGCGATGAAGATCGGCGGGAGACCACGAGGCTGAGATTCGCCCGCCATTCGATGACCGGTGTGGACTGCAAAAGCTCCGACGGCGAGCAGTCTATCACTTTGTTCTCTAAAGTGGCAGACTTGGCGTGGCGGCCTGGAGCGCGCGCAATTCTTCGTATATCTTTTCGACCTGCCGTCGCGTGTCTTCAAACCCGTTCGAGGTGTCGATGGAGTAGTCGGCGTATTTCAACTTCTCCTCGGAGGGCATCTGGGCCGAGATTCGAGCCTGCGCCTGTTCGCGCGTGAAGCCGTTGCGCTCTGTCAATCGTCGAAGCTGCAGTTCGGGATCGCAATAGACGACGATGACTTTGTCAAAGCGGCGGTACGACCCTGTCTCGATCATCAGCGCGGCGTCGACGACTGCGATGGCCGCCGCGTCGCGCAGGGCGACCTGATCAAACCATTCCACCTGCGCCTCGTAAACCTGGGGGTGGACAATCTCGTTGAGGCGCTCGCGTGCGCTTTTGTTAGTGAAGACGACCGCGCCGAGGGCGGCGCGATTGATCGAGCCGTCTTCGTTGAGTATGTCGCGGCCGAAATGATCGATGATGTCAAAATAGGCCGGGCGGCCCGGCTCGATCGCCCGGTGAGCCATGGAATCCGCGTCAATCACTTCACAGCCTAATTCGCTCAACACGCTCAGAACATAAGATTTGCCAGTGGCGATTCCGCCTGTCAGTCCGATTTTGAGCATTCGAAGATATCCGCGAGGAGTAAACAAATAGTCCGTCTGGCGCCAGGTCATGCCCCAAATTATGGCCCAAATTATGGCCCAAATTATGGCCTGGACAGACTAAAGTCTATCCCGCTTCTCAACTGCGTCGCATCTCGGCGGCGCGCAACGTATTTTTCATCAACATCGCAATCGTCAGAGGTCCGACCCCGCCGGGGACCGGGGTCAGCCATGACGCCCGACCGGCTACAGTGCGCGGTTCGACGTCGCCGACCAGTGTGTAGCCGCGCTTGGCAAGAATCTCCATTCGTTTGGGAATTTCGGGATCGGCGAAGACGCGGTTGACCTCGTCCATCGTCGTGACGTTGTTCATCCCGACGTCGACGACGACCGCTCCTTCGCGAATGAAATCGCCGGTGATCATCGCCGCGCGCCCGATCGCCGCAATCAGAATGTCGGCCTGGCGGGTGACTTCGGGGAGGTCTCGCGTGCGCGAATGGCAGATCGTCACCGTCGCGTTCCTGTGGAGCAACAGCATCGACATCGGCTTGCCGACAATGTCACTGCGCCCGACGATGACGGCCCGCGAGCCTTCGATCGGAATCCGATAATGATCGAGCAACTCCATGATCCCCGCCGGCGTGCAAGGGACGAGCGATTCCTCGCCCCTGACCAGGCGGCCGACGTTCACAGCGTGAAATCCGTCCACGTCTTTCGCCGGCAGGACCGCCTCGAGTATGCGGCGCGTTTCGATCTGTTTCGGCAACGGCAGTTGCACGAGTATGCCGTCAATGTCGTCACGCCGATTCAGATGTTCGACCAACGCCAACAACTCTTCAGTAGTCGTCAGGGCCGGCAGTTCATACTTCTCCGAATAAAGTCCCAGCGCCTGGCAGGTTTTGACCTTGCTGCCGACATAGACTTTCGAGGCCGGATCGTCTCCGACAATCACCGCCGCGAGGCCGGGCCTGACTCCACGCGGCTCTAATTCTTTCACACGCGCCGCCACTCTCTTTTTGATCTCTTCCGCCACCACGGCGCCATCCAATAACTGCGCTGCCATTTTTAACAAAGCCTCAGTTGAAATTTAAGAGCGCCGAAAGGCGCTGTTTACGATAAAACCCCGTGATCTTAACACATCAAACGCGGCCAAAAATTTGTCGGCGCGTATAAAAATTTCTTCGCGCCAAGAAATGACTGTGCTATTATGCGCCGCGGCTGAAAACCGCCCCACCCTGAATAGCTCGCGTAAACACCCGGACAGATACGCGGGCAACCCGGATCGGGTCGACTCCCTCTAAGGTTCGCCGTCGGTCTCGTTGGGCATTTTATTTTGCTCGCAAGAGAAATGGCCAGTCCCTGAGCAGTGATGCGACGTTGAGCCAAGCCAGTTCGCCATTTTCAACGGTCCCCCTGCCGGGCGAACCCGAACGTGACCCAATCAACAATAAACAAAAAAACAAGAACGAAATAGAGGTAATCAGGAGAAAGTAAAAAATGAGCGCAGCGATTCAACTTGTCAATCATCCGGAACCTCTCGAGAAGCGCGTCGAAAAGCCTCACAATAACGGCGCTCGCTTCGAGGTGACGCACGAGCAAAAACTGCGTCAGGCTCTCGGTCATTTAGCGGCGCTTCAAGCAGAGCTGCACACACTACGCGAAGAATTGGCCAGGGCAGAAAGAACAATCCTTCAAAAAGAGGCGCTCCTGCGAAACGCCATGGTACGCGAGCAGGAACTGCGCGCACAGATATTCAAAGACTGATCGATCCGTCGCGGTTTCCTCTCACTTCGCCCGGCATCCTGCAAGAGAAGCCTTGTCCGGAAGCCGTCTTGACAACGATTTCCGCATCGTCAAGAATACGCCCCGTCGACCGATTCACTTCGATCGCCAATCTTCAAACCGAGGGCCGTTAGCTCAGTTGGTAGAGCAGTTGACTCTTAATCAACGGGTCGCTGGTTCGAGCCCAGCACGGCCCATCAATAAAATCTGTCAGTCAGAGAGCTGGAGCAATCCGGCTTTTCTCTTTAGTCCCACATTCAGTCCCACAAGCTTCATGATTTCCAAACGTCGTCCACTTACATGACCCCGACTTTTTAGCGCCGGTTGTCTTTGGCTTCGTCGGTCATCGCGTCGTGTCCCTGCGCATCATTTACCGCCCCGAAGCCAAAAGTGAGGCGGTATCGGGCGCCCGCGGCTTCGATTGGCGCGGAGTCGGTGAGATGGCAGGACGTTGCGCTTACTCCCGGCCTTCGCCGGTCTTCTGATGTTCGTGTTCAATTCCTATTCACAGCGTAAGATGTACGGACGCCGCGAACTTCTCTTATGAGCAATGATGGCCATTCACGCGCAAAATCGCCCCTGGCGCCGCCAGCCGCGAGGAAGGCCATCTCAGCCTTGAGCCTAAGCACCTTCTCTTCTGCGCGCAGATATTTCACTTTAGCCTTTTGTAGCATCTCGGCGGTTGCCGACTGTCGGAGAACCAATTCTTCTACTATGGCGGCAATCTCCGCCCGCCGCGCCTCAAATACCATTTCAGGTGTGACAGAGGTCAGGCGCGCAACCGCCCGCGCAAGTTCATCGAACCTGACCGGCTTGACGAGATATGCTTGCGCGCCTGCGCTAAAAGCCGCCTGCATATCACGCGGGTAAGCCGCCGCTGAGTAGAAAAGTACCGGCGTGTTCGGGTCGAACGCGCGAATGCGGCGGCACAGCTCGACACCGGTCCCATCGGGCAGCCAGTTGTCCAAGATGTATAGGTCGAAGTACCTCAGCCGGGCCTGGCGCAGCCCTTCAACAAAGCTGCGGACGCAGGTAAGGCTATACTCTCCAAGGGCAAGCGCCAGTATTTCCCAACTGTCTTCGTGGTCTTCGACAAAGAGGATTCGCTTTCTCTCTCTGCTAGAGTTAAGCATACTGCAGTTACCTCCGTTTTTTTGCTGGATTTTGCAAAGACGCCACTGAGTATTTTTCTATTCTCTCTTTCCCCTTCTCGAAGTCAAAGAAATCGGCGCAAAAAGTGAGGCGCTTCGGGGCGCGCCTGCACACCTAATCTGCGTGGCGTTTCGGGCCATTGCCCCGGCGAAATGCCCTACATTTAACACCCCATCACTTGGCGCCGTAATTGCGCTGTTGCGCTTCGCAAAGACGAAATTTTCGACCTCAGCCGTTATCGGATATTTATTGCAAAATCAGATAGCCGGGCGAATAACCCGGCTTTTATACGTGGAGGACCGACATGCAAAGATATTTCTTCATCGGCGGCCATCAGGACGGCGTCAACTTAGCTCTGCCTGACGTGCCGGATTCCATACGGCTTGGCGTCACGGAGAAAGAAACCTACGTCCGCGAAACGCTCAGCGTGGGTGATGCCGCTGTCATCATCTACAGGCATGAAAGCCTGACACCGGAGCAAGTTCTCAACCTGCTGATTGAGTCCTGCAAAGCGTCGTATGTGAACCAGCCCGGCGGTCGCCGATGACGAAATACTTTTTCGATTTATGCATTGGTTATCGGGAACCGTAATTCCAGACGAAAGGAGATTGACGCCATGGAGTTGGTAATACAGTGGCTTCTGTTTATCTTAGGCGAAATGGGCCCAATCATTACTGAGCCTGAATCAGGTGGTTAAGCAGCCAAGTTGAAAATGCTAAGCCGGGCGATGACCCGGCTTTTGCTTTTCGATTGGCGCAGAGCGCTCCTGGTCAAACAATACGATGCGGAGTTTGCTTGTGGCCTCTTAATCAACGGTTCGCTGGTTCGAGCCCAGCACGACCCATCCTTTTCATCCCTCGACATTCAATTCATTTATCAACCGGTGTAAATATTGACGGCTGATCTTGAGTCGATGCGCGGCCTCAGTTCTCAACCCATTGCATTCGCGCAGGGCCTGCCGCACCAGCTGGCGTTTGAAATTCTGGATGGCCGTCTCGAACGAAAGCTCGGGAGGCAGCAAGCCGTCTTGGAGTTCCAACTGAGGGACGGCCGGCGGCGCTGACGTGTTCTGTACGCCGGTGGGCTGGCTGATTACTTTCTCCGGCAGGAGCCTTTCGTCCAGGACGGTAGAATCGCTGATCACTACGGCGCGCTCGATCACGTTTTCGAGTTCACGGATGTTGCCCGGCCAGCGATAAGCCAACAGGCTGTTGACGAAGGTGGGGGTGAAGGTGGGAGTCGTCCTGTTGTGCTTCGCGGCGGCTTTCGCGGCGAAGTGGGTGGCCAGAATCGGAATGTCGTCAGGGCGGTCGCGGAGAGGAGGCAGTTCAAGGTTGACGACGTTCAAGCGGTAATAAAGATCTTGGCGGAATTGATTGGCTTCGACCATCTGTTCCAGATCGCGATTGGTCGCCGCGATGACTCGAATGTCCACCGAGATCTGTTGTTTCCCGCCCAGTCGTTCGAATTGTCTCTCCTGCAACACGCGCAGCAATTTCACCTGCATGGCCGGCGACAACTCGCCGATCTCGTCCAGAAAAAGAGTCCCGCCGTCGGCCAATTCGAAACGGCCTTGACGGCGTGTGTTGGCGCCGGTGAACGCGCCCTTTTCGTGTCCGAAAAGCTCCGATTCGACCAGGCTTTCTGGCAGCGCCGCGATGTTGCAGGCGACAAAGGATGAGCGGGCGCGGGGGCTGATGTTGTGAATGAACTGCGCCAACATCTCCTTGCCCGTCCCCGATTCGCCTGTGATCAGGACGGTCGCGCTTGTGACGGCTACAGAGCGCGCCTGGTCGGTGACGCGGCGCAGCGCCGGACTCGACCCGACTATTCCGCCCTGCCAGCCGGCCTTGCCGAGCTCCTTGCGCAGGTTGAGGTTGTCCTGTTCGAGTGTGTAATGGTTGGCCGCGCGGCGGACGATGATCTCGACTTCGTCGATTTTGAACGGCTTATGGAAAAGGTCGTAAGCGCCCCGCTGCACGACTTTTAGCGCGGTCTCCCGGTCCTCGTCGCCGGTTATGACTATGACCGGCAGCAAAGGGTTGAGTTTGCGCGCCGCCTCGAGAATGGCCAACCCCTCAGAGATGTCCGATTCGACGGGCGGCATGCGCAGGTCGCAGAGTACCACGTCTATGGGCTCGGTCTCGATCATCGCCAGAGCCTGCCGTCGCGAATCCGCCTGGAGAACGCGATATTTTTCTTCCAGCGCCCAGTAAAGCTGTTTTCGCACGGCCTCGTGATCATCGACCACGAGCACGGTTTGTTTCGATTCTTCAGGCATAAATCAAATTGGCGCGGAGCCCACCGCCGCGGTTTTCAAATCGCCGGTGCTCAGATCTTCGGCCTTCATCGGAAGGATGACTTTAAATTCGGTCCCCACATTGACTCTGCTCGCCACGTCTATTCGCCCGCCGTGTTGTTCGATAATGTCGCGGCATGAATAAAGTCCGAGTCCGATGCCCTTCTTCTTGGTCGTGGCGAACGGGTGGAACAGGCGCTCGCGCATGAATTCTTCGGTCATGCCCTTGCCGGTGTCGGCCACCGCGACGAACGCCGTGCCGTTGTCCTGCCAGGTCGCTACGCGGAGGCTGCCGCCGTCGGGCATCGCCTCAAGCGCGTTGATTACCAGGTTTTCAATCACTCGCTCGACGGCCTTGCCGTCCACCAGGGCGAAGAGATCGGGTTTCAGTTCGGACGAGACCTCATACTTGCCGGACGCCTGCGCCGCCGTGCGCTGGACGACGCGGTCTACAAGGAGAGAGAGGTTCGATCTTTCGCGGAAGCGTTTGGTCGGCGTGCGCGGGTCGGATAGTTTCGCGACCAGGTTCTGCAGGTTGTTGACCGAATCAGAGAGCGTACGCATCGCGTCCTCCTTGAACCCCTCACGGTCGAACTTGCGCTCCATGTTATTGACCAGCAGTGACAGTGAGAGTATCTGGTTCTTGAGGTCATGCGTCAATACCGAAGAGAGCCGCGCGAACGATTCGAACTGCTTCTGCTCGCCTTCCTTGCGGATCATTTCGCGCAAACGGTCCGCCATCCGGTTGAACGCCTCCGCCAGTACGCGGGTCTCGTCCTTGGCCTTGATCTTGATCTGATATGTGAGGTTGCCCATGGCTATCGCCTTTGCGCCCTTCGTCACGCGGCGGATCGAATCGGTGATATCGCTGATCAGGTAGTAGAGCGCGAGCATCGCGACAATGACCAACAACATCGTCAGCAGCAGGAGCACTAAGCTGTCGAACTCTAGCTGTCTGGCGCCCTTGCTGTAATCCCCAATCATCAGGATCGAGAGCTTAGGCGATGTGTCCTCGCGCAAATGATGCGAAAAGACCCACTGGTCGCGGTCAAAGCTGTTACCTTGCCCTTGGATCAAAGACGTGAAAACGTCGCTCAGGTCGGGGAAGGCCTCGCCGTACATCCGGCCCTGCTTCGCCTGGTCGGTGGCGTAAAGCACGACGCCCCCCGGGCTAAGAATGACCGCCGCGGGCGAGAACCGGTCCGGCGCTTCAGGTATGCGAGGTCCCGCCGCCGCCGTCAATAACTCCTCGGCGCGCAGTTTGATGACCAGCGCGGAGGTCACGTTATTAGCAACGTCGCTCAGCGGGGCGATCAGTTTGACGTGCGGGCCGCTCATATCCTGTTGAACATCCGAGACGAAGATCTGGTCCTTGGGGACGGCGAAGGATCCGGGCACGCTGACGACGTCTTCACTCGTGAAATCCTCTTCTGTATATACGGCCCTGGGCGCGCCGTTCGATTCCCAGGGATCGAGTTTGAAGAGCGGCTTGCCCTTGCGGTCGATAATGATCAACGCGGAATATTCCTTGTAGTGCGATATCAGAAACGCCGCAAGATCATTTTTTAACCCTTCGTCGAGTGGCGGACCGCTTTGCGCCGCCGCTCGGGCGTAAGTCAACAGCCCCGGTTGTTTGGTGAGCGTCGTAATCCGAAACCGATGTTCTTGCAGAGAGCGCGTCACCTGATCGGAGATTTCGCGGGCGCGGTCCCCGAGCCCCTGCCTCATAACTGATTTGATCCCGCCTAGCGCCGTACCCTGCCACCGCGCCCAGAGCAGAAACATAGGCGCGATGATAATCAGGAAAAAGATGATGACTAGCTTTGCGCGAATCGCCATAGATTTCCAACTTGTAGTGAGCGGAAAAAGGCCTGGGCTATATTAGCCTGTATAAGACACCCAATGCTACACCCAAGCTGAGAAGGCTGTCAAAAAATGAGAATTGAGGATTTTTCGAATGTGGAATGAAAGGGGTGGGGGGGCCAGCATTGCCTCCCCTTCATGCCATTCATTCTTTCATTCCGCATTCCACATTCCTCTAGGGTCTATCCGCGGTTTCCGGGGGCTTGTTTGCGTTTTCAGCCTTAAAGGCCTTTTCGTCGAGTTGAATGTTAAATACTGATTCGACCAGCCTTCGCTCCTCGATCAGCTTGCCGTCCTGAAAGACCTGGATTTCGTGTGGCACCAGCGTGTTCTGGACCGGCCTGAAATCTTTGAAGTAGAGCCGGTATTTAACCGGAGTGGATTTCGAATCTTCGTAGTTGGCGTAGATGATGCGTCCGGTACGACGGCTGACCTCGTAGCGGGTTCGCGCCCCGCTTGGGGAGGTCATGTCGATGATGTCCATCTCCAGTGTCCCCAACTTATTCGTGCCCACATATTCGAGCTTCGAGCCGTTCTCCTTATATCGCAGCAGCGCCTCATAACTGTGTTCATGCGCGGAACGAAAAGCCGCAACCGCATCCTCGGTCGGCTTCTGAACATCGCCGTCCTGTATCGCCCAGGTCTCCTGGCCGTCGTAACCGATGGTATACCTGGTACCCGGCAATTCCAGGTCGATCATCAACAGGTCTTCGGCCAACTTCCCTTTGCGGATGAATTTCGTCACCGACTTGCCTTCGCGGGTCCCTTCGTCGGTGAAGAATTTGATCAGCGCTCGCAGCGTCCCGTTGCGCTGTATACCGTAAAGCGCCGCGCGACTGCCATAAAATAGTATCGAGCGTTCGACGACGTCTTCCGGCTTTGGCTTCTTCTGCGCGCTGGCGTCAGTCGGCCAGGCGCCAGGCGAAGAGAGGACGAGAAAAAATAAAAATACAGCGGCGGCCAGCCTTTTCGGAGCAATCATAAAGTTGTTAAGAGCCATTTGATTTGACACCTTCCCACTCGGAACTTAAACTTTGTGGTTCGATTTCGCGGGATGATAACGCACTATCGGCGCCCATCGCCAGTCCTCGACGACGAGATAATAGTCTGGTTTCTGAACGAAAACCACCGGGCTGGCCTGCGTGGAATCAGCGCTTTTTTTAATACATGTAGATTTCAAGGCCTCGGGGCCTTGAAACAATGAAGATAAACCACGGAAAAACGAAGAACGCGAAGAAACGCCGGAAAATCTTCGCTCCCTTCGTTCCTTCGTGGTTGATTTACAGAGAAGGAGATGAGAAATGAAAATAGGAATCCTGGTTGGAATGGAAAACACGTTCCCCCCGGCGTTGATTGAAAAGATCAACGGCATGAACGCCGGCGTCACCGCCGAGTACGTCAAGATCGGCGGCGTAAAAATGGGCGAACCTACTCCCTATCGCTTGATATTCGACCGCATCTCACAGGACATTCCGTTCTTCCGGTCATACCTCAAAAACGCTGTCCTCAACGGCGCGATCGTCGTCAACAACCCGTTCTGGTGGTCGTCTGACGAAAAATTCTTCGGCTACTCCCTCGCCATGAAACTCGGCGTCAACATCCCGAAGACAGTCCTCCTGCCGCAAAAGTCCTACAAACAAGGCATCACCGACGCCAGCCTGCGCAACCTCGAATTTCCGCTGGACTGGGACGGCGTTATCGAACATGTGGGGTTGCCGGCCATCCTGAAGCCGCACGACGGAGGCGGGTGGAAGAATGTTTACAAGGTGAGCTCTAAAGAAGAGTTGTGGGAGTGTTATGACCGCACCGGCCCGCTGGCCATGATGCTTCAGGAGTTCATTGACTTCACTGAATACACGCGCTGTTACTGCGTCGCCAGACGTGAGGCGCTGGTGATGCCTTACGACCCGAAGGAACGCCGCTACCTGCCGCAGGAGGAGTTGAAGATTTCGCGCGATCTGAAGGACCGCATAATTCGCGACACCATCCTGATCAACGAGGCGTTGGGATACGATTTGAACACCGTCGAGTTCGCGATCAAAGACGGTGTCCCTTACGCCATTGATTTTACCAACCCGGCCCCCGACGCCGACATCTGGTCAGTGACCGAGCCTTATTTCAACTGGGTCACGGACGCCGTGGCGCGGATGCTCGTAGATTACGCGAAAAACAGCAGGCCGACGAGCGCCTATCACCGCTGGTACAAGTGGCTCAGCGCCGACCCCCCGCAGGAGACCGCCGATTTCGCCCTCGGCGCCGCCGTCGGCGCAAGCCGCGTGGCGCGGAAGTCGTCCGACGCCATCTCGGAAGTGATCGAGGAGATCACTGAACCGATCAGGCCGAAACGCCCGCGAAAAATCACGCCCGACGGCGCGAAGACGACTAAAACGACTCGCGGCGCAAAACCCGGCAAGAGCGCGAAGAAGAGTAACGCTTGACTACAGAACGAGGATTGAAAATCGAGGATCGAGGGGTCGAAGATGGAGCGTAGAGGATCGCGTCATCGCACGTAATGCGATCTTCGACCCTCTATCCTCCATCTTCGACCCCTCGACATTACTGGCGTTTGATCGAGATATCAAAAATTATCGGCTCATTGGTGGCGCGCTCCGGCGGTTGCACGGAGACGAAGGGCTGATTCCCATCCTTCATAGCGACCAGCTCCGGAGAGCTGGTGGCATATCGTTTTTTCATATCCAGCAGCTCCTGTTGCTCTCCGTCGGTCAGATCGCGGCCGGCTTCCGATGAAAGAAAGGTCGGCGCCTTCAACGGGGTTTTAGAAAAGATAACGGTGAATGGAGTGCTCTCCGCATCTTTCCGCGTCACGAACCATTGCCCGCCGGACGGGAAATTGAAATCCCTCCCGGGTGCGCCCAAATTCGTGGCTACTCCGGAAGAGGACATCGGTCGAGACGTAAGAAAGGTTTGCGGGACGCCGTTCTCGCCTAATGCGACGAGGTAAAAATAGCCGCCTTCCATCGGTTTAAAATGAAATTTGAATTTCGCGCCCGCCTCCACCGGCCCAAATCCTGTTGCGCGTATGGCATTTTGGCCTGCCGCGTCCTTCGAAGAGGCTATCTCGAGGTAATAACGAAGCGCCTCGAAGCGTGATGATGTTACAGACGGCGTACCGGTACTCGCGCCCAGCCCCGCCAGGTTAAACAACTCAGGCCATATCTTATACGCCGGGTATGCGACAACGCCGACGGCCAGCGTTATCATGAGAGTTATGGCGAAGCTGGACGGCAGCGCCTTAAGCCCTTTCCGTTTCGACGATCGCGCGGCGCGCAATTTCTTTTCCTGTTGCTGCTGAACTCTTCTCAGGAAAAAAGACTTTCCTCGAACGTCTTTTTTCCTAGGCAGTTGTTTGAGCCGCGCGTCATTTTCCTGAACCACGTTTCCGCGGGGATCATTTCCTCTCGCGACCTTTGCTCGAGGTTTCTTTTCCTGAGCGCCCTTCGACGGAACTGGAGGCGTCGGAGGAGTCCTTTGCTGAACGACCTGGGCCTGGGCCTGGGCCTGGACCGGAGCCGGAGCCGGAGCCGGAGCCGGAGCCGGAGCCGGAGCGGCTTTTGGCGAGCTCTCCTTTCTCGGAGGATTTCGCTCCTGCCCGTTCCCCCCCCCCAGACTTTTACCTACTTTATCAAGCAGGACGATGATGTGATCGGTAATCTGCGACTCCGCCTGTTGCGCCGACCCTTGCTCCGCCGACTGCGCCGCTTCAGCCCTTACTACCGGCGGCGTCGGCAATCCTCGGTTTGAGTTCCTCTCGACTGCGGCGGAGTTTGCCTTTACAGGCTCGTCGGTCAACGTCTGGGCGCGATGCAAACTCGCCGGCTGGGCGTTCGACGCCACGCTTCGCAGGGCCTGTCGCATCGCGGCAGCCGAACTGTAGCGCTGGTCCGGGTGCGGCGCCATGGACTTCTCAATAGCCTGCGCGATCGGGGCCGGGACTTCAGGATTCATCGAGACGATCGACTTCAGAGGATCGGGCTGGCTCATCAAGATCGCTGCAATGCGCGTCAATGCGTCCTGCGGCATCTCGCCCGTCAACAGGTGATACATCGTCGCGCCG
Source organism: Blastocatellia bacterium (assembly GCA_035275805.1). GTDB lineage: Bacteria > Acidobacteriota > Blastocatellia > RBC074 > RBC074 > JAJVID01. The sequence continues at coordinate 5,853 of DATEMG010000486.1, read as the reverse complement.
ATGCTGTAAATGTCGCTGCGGGCGTCGGTGCCCGTGCCGCGAATCTGTTCTAGCGAAGCGTAATTCGGCGTATAACCACGAATGCTCTGGCTGACTTGTGATTGATGCGTGACGATCCCTTTCGCCAAGCCGAAATCAAGGAGGATCACCTCGCCCCGCGGCGTCAGCTTCAGGTTTTGCGGCTTGATGTCACGGTGGATGATTGCCGGTTTTTGCGAGTGCAGGTATTCGAGCGCATCGAGCAGTTGGTCGGCCCAGCGCAGAACCTGCGATGTCATAAAGACTCCCTGGCCCTGGGTTTTCCTGTCAGCGAGCAATTGCTCGAGGTCCTTGCCCGGGATGTATTGCATCACCAGAAATTGTCTTTCACCGATCGCGAAATAATCAGTCACGACCGGCAGCGCGGCGTGCCGTAAACGATTGAGCAGTCTGGCTTCGTGCGAAAAGGCCTTCCGCAGTTGAAGATCGTTGTAAAAAGTCTCCTTCAGAGCTACCGCGTTACCAAACTTTCTGTCTGTCGCTTGATAGACCGCCCCCATTCCTCCTTGTCCCAGCAGGCGCATGACCAAGTAGCGGCCTTGCAAGAGCGTATTTGGAGCTAGCATTCAGGCTCTCCTTATTACCTTAAGTTTTCTGTTTGTATTCGGGGTACAGCTTTCGTGTTTCTGAGCGACGAGGGGGCCCTACACCCCGGGCATTTTCGACAGTAACTTCCGGGCGCGATTGACGTTCACATTTATAGGAGGAGCTCAATTTCCATTACCCAACATGCCATCGTCATCCGATCCCTCAACGTAAGGGGAAATGTTGCTGGTAAATCTCAACGAGCTTGTACACTCGAATGGATCAACGATCAAGTTAAAGGTGTGATATTTGGGTAATCCCCAAAGCCTCCACCACGCCGGGGCTTACTAAAGCGCGTCCATATGCGACGCTAAATGAGGAGTTTGGCTAATATTGCCAGCGTTCAGGGGAACGTGAGGAATTTGGGACGCCGTATTTATACATCGGAACGCCTCGAAATGGAAGCGGATTGAGTATTAAAATTCCAATCCAACATTAAGGCTGGCGTCGTATAAAGCCTGCCTGATTTGGTTGAGGATTGGCAATCAGCTTGACTCCCATCGCCTAAAGATTGAGAATCGCGCCGTCTTTTTTCACCACGCGTTAGGTAGTTCATCAACACAGATATTGTGATAAATGGCTGAGATCGACTACGAACTGGCGCATTTCTTCGCTTGGGCGCGGGCGCGGGCTTATCAAGAATTTGACGAGAAGATGAAATCCGATCCCTCGCTCGACCCTAACTGGACTTTTTCAGACATCATGCAGCGTCTGCTGGAAGAGTATCGCGGATCCCGCCTGCAAACATCCGAGCCGGTAAAGACGACGAATCAATCCGAATAGCGTCGCTCCGAAGGAGACTCTATGTTCACTCGGCAATCGCCCGTTTCAACCAATCATCCGCTCGCCGCGCGGTTCAACCATCAGACCTATCTTGTGCGCAAGAAGTTCTGGCAGTTCTTCGGCGGCTCGTTTTACATCTATGACCCGAACGGGGCGCTAGTTCTCTTCTCCAGGATGAAAGCCTTCAAGCTCAAGGAGGACATCCGCGTCTTCACCGACGAGACGCTGCAGACCGAGGCGCTCTCGATTCAGGCGCGGTCGGTTCTGGACTTCTCAGGCTCTTACGACGTATACGACAGCGCGTCGGGGCAGCGCGTCGGGGCATTGCGGCGCAAGGGGCTGAAGTCGAGTTTCTACAAAGACGAGTGGGTGATCCTGGACAGCGCAGAGAGGGAGATCGGCTTGATTCAAGAAGAGAACGCCTTCCTGGCGCTGCTGCGCAAATATCTGCTCGGCGCGCTCATTCCCCAAAGTTTCGACGCGCAGATAGGCGGCCGAACGGTCGCCACGTTCAGCCAGCATTTCAATCTGTTCGCCACGAAACTCACTCTGGATTTTTCGGCCGACCCGCAACACCTGTTCGACCGCAGATTAGGCGTCGCAGCCGGCATTCTGCTTTGCGCGATCGAAGGCAAACAGCGAAGCGATTAGAGCGGTTTCCACATCAGCGTTCTATGATGCGTTCTTCGCAACAAACGCCAAATTAGCCTTAAAAATCGCCTACCCTGTCGGCACAACTATTGCCACCCAGGCGGCGATGGGTCGGAAGGGATACAGATCAACCAGAAGTTTTTTATCTACCATCGTCTTATGTCAGATCGTCTGCCATGTATTGACGCTTAGCCCTCGCGCTGAATCGTCGTCGCGAATGATAAGCTCAAACCGCGCCATCCTAACCGAGGGTTTAATCGCGTCGGAATTCGACGCGCGCCTGAACGCGGGGTTTTCTGAAGCGTATGAACCAATGGATCCGGCCGGCGCGCTCAGCGAAGCGTCGGCGATTTCGCAATTGACGCCGGATCTGGTCGTCAGGATGTTTCCCAGCGCGCCGCTCGCCAACATCAAAAAGCATTTACCGCTCGTGCGCCGCGCGCTCGCCGAGAGAGGGCTTATAGACAAATCGATGATCCTGATGGCGCTTGCGACTGTGCGCGCGGAGTGCGCCGCTTTCGACCCGATCAGCGAGGGCACGTCGCCGCTCAACACGGAACCGCCCGGCCCTCCCTTCAACAAATATGACCGGAGACAAGACCTGGGAAATTTGGGGCCGCCTGACGGCGCGAGGTACAGAGGTCGCGGGTTCATCCAATTGACCGGCAGAAAGAATTATAAGTTCTACGGATCCTTGCTCGGATACGATCTGATCGGCAATCCGGCGCTGGCGAACGCGCCACAGCCCGCCGCCCAAATACTGGCGGCGTATCTAAAGGAAAATGAGCCTTCGATCAGGAGCGCGCTTGCGGCGGGCGACCTGCCAGCGGCGCGAAGAATAGTCAACGGCGGTCTTAACGGATTGGATAGCTTCAGATTGGCGTTTCTGGCCGGCGCCCCCTTGATCCGCGATCGAGAGAACGACGTCGCTCTCTCGAGAGAATCGCCTGTACGCCGGGAGGGCCGGAAACTAAAAGGGGTAAAAGCCGCCTCCACTTCCGCCTCGGCGTCCAGGGGGGTCAAGTCGAAAGAGAAGAAGAAAGACGACGTGGCGGACGGAAGGACCAAGGCGAAGAAAAAAGACGATGTGGCGAATGAGAAGGCAAAAGTGAAGAAAAGAGACGACGTGGCCGAAGAAAAGTCGAGGGCGAAGAATAAAGACGACGACATGGCCGAAAATAACGAGACAAATGGCAAGAAAAAAGGCAAGGGATTTTTTCTGTTCCGTCCGTTCCGGGCGCTCAGGGCGCTCAGGGCCGCGTCTTCGCGGCCCTGAGCAACCAATAGTTGGACAAACTTCAGTTTGTTCGCGGCATGGATTGTAGAGGGAAAGACTAATGTCTGTCCCGATATCTTTTGAGGCTCCTAAAGCCGACCAGCCGCCCCCGTTCTTCGTCCCACAGTTTCATTGAGGCCGTTTTCAAACTCGACAGGATTCCCAAGACCGGGGACTCCTGGAAGAGCGGGTTCTCTTCGTGGCATTGCTGCAACTTGTAGTTCGGAATTTTCGGACAGAGGTGGTGTATGTGATGGAATCCGATGTTGCCGCTGAACCATTGCAACAGGCGGGGCAGTTTGTAATACGAACTGCCCAGCAGCGCCGCCGTCGCGTAATCCCACTCACCGCGGTCACGCCAGTAGGTCTCTTCGTACTGATGCTGGACGTAGAAAAGCCACACTCCCGCCGCGCCGGCGATGATCACAATCGGCGCCGAGATCATCAGCAGCGCTTTCAAACCTATCGCCCACCACAGCGAACCGTACATAGCCAGCAAGCCGAGATTGGTCACATAGACGTTATTGCGTTCGCGCCGCCCCGAATGTTTACCGGTAAAACGTTGCCAGAACAGAAAGATAAAGTGGGGCCCGACGCCCAGCAGGACGAACGGGCTTCGATAGAGCCGATATTTCAGCCGTCCCCATTTTGACAACGCCAGATACTCTTTTACCGTCAGGGTGGTCACATCACCTACGCCGCGCCTGCTCAGGTCGCCCGAAGTGGCGTGATGAATCGCGTGCTCGCGTGTCCATTGAAAATAAGGCGTATGAGTGAGGATGCCGCAAACCGTGCCGACGATATGGTTTGCTTTTGCAGATTTGAAGAATGACCCGTGCCCGCAATCGTGGAAGATGATAAATATCCGCGTCATAAATCCGGCGGCCAGCGGCGCCAGCAATAACGTCAGCCAGTATGAAACGGAAAGACTCAGATACATCAAATACCACGTCGCGATATAAGGGACGACGGTGTTGGCGATTTGAAAGACGCTGCGCCAATTGTCGGAGACCTGATATTTCTTCACCAGGTCTTGCCAATGAGGAGTTACAGCGGCGGATTTAATCACGTCGGAATCGAATTTCATATGATGATGTTATGTGGCCGCAATAAGGACGCCAACCGGGAATGAGTGGCTCACCCCCCCTGAATTCAAGGTATTACGAAACTATTACATTAAGATATGGTGCGCGACGCGCTGTCTGGGTCTGTTTATGCCCATTTATAGCAATTTCGGCATGCGTGTTCAGCCGCTCCATTTTAGCCACGAATGAACACGAATGAACACGAATCTCTATCTTGATCTTGAGTATCCGCCATTCGTGAATATTCGTGTTCATTCGTGGCTGAACTTCTTAAGCGGGTGATTCCTGAACATCGAGGTCGAAAATGCTGTAATTAAGCTGGAACTCCCATGCGAAACCCGCTGTCATTTCCCTTTAACTTTCCTAGTCGCGTCCCGTGTCATAATGCTGAAGTATGTTGCAAATCAACATAGGGATGAAATATGGCCTCAAGGAAAAAAAATTCAAAGAGAGGAATCAAACGAGGCGCGCCTAAGGAGCCGGAGACACTTCAATCTCATCCAGCCCATAACCGAACTTTCCCCGTTGTCGGCATTGGCGCTTCCGCCGGCGGTCTTGCGGCCTTCAGGCGATTGCTCGAACACCTGCCGACAGATACTGGCATGGCCTTCGTTCTCGTGCAGCACCTCGCCCCCAAGCGCGAAAGCATCCTCGCCGAACTGCTGTCCAAAGCCACTAAAATGTCGGTCAAAGAGGTCAAAGATGGCATGCGCGTCGAACCTGACTGCGTTTACGTCATTCCGCGCAATAAGAATATGGCCATCGAGAACGGCGCGCTGCGCCTGTCGCCGCGCGAGGCGCAGCGCGGCCAGCACCGTCCTATTGATCATTTTTTGCGCTCGCTCGCCGTAGAGAAGCGCGACCGCGCCATCGGCGTGATCCTCTCTGGCGCGGCTTCAGACGGCACGCTCGGACTAGAAGCGATTAAGGCCGAGGGCGGGATCACCTTCGCTCAGGATGAGAAGACGGCGGAGTATGACGGCATGCCGCGCAGCGCCATCAATGCCGGAAGCGTGGATTTCGTCCTTCCGCCGGAACGGATTGCGGAAGAGCTTGCGCGCATGGCCCTACATCCTCACGATGGCGCCGTCGGAGCGGCCAGGCGCCTGGATTTACTGCCTCCCTATGGGGAGCCTGGCGGGGATGGCGCCAGCTTAGACGAGGTTTTGTGGTTGGTTCGTGAGGCGAGCGGTTTGGACTTCAGCCATTACCAACCCGACATCATTCAACGGAGCGTCAACCAGCGGATGTCGATGCTCAAGCTCGACGGGCTGAATGCTTACGCCGATTATCTGTGCGACCACATTGAAGAGGCCGAGAAGCTTTACCAGGACACCCTCGCCGGCGCGACAGGTTTCTTTCGTGACCCGGAGATCTTCGAGGCATTGAAGGAGAAAGTCTTTCCCGAACTCGTCAAACAGCGCGCCGGGGACG
>DATEMG010000485.1:0-3538 GCA_035275805.1 Blastocatellia bacterium | reverse complement strand
GGCAATGACCGACTGGCCGATGCAAGCAGGCAAGGATGCCTGCGCTCCCAGGAAGTTTCCCCCTCCCCTTTCCCGAGGAGAATGATTGTCGATGAAACCCAACGGCTTGAAATTCGTTTGCCTTTTCCTGATTGTGTTGGCGGTCGGCGCCGCGGCCGGCGAGCGGCCGAAGCGGGCGAGCGCAGCCATACCGCCGAACATCAACGCGCGCATCATTCAGCTTGAAGACGAGCGCAATCTCAACGGCGATGAATTGAGCGGTCTGCTTAAGCATCGCAGCGCGGCGGTTCGCGAGCGCGCGGCTCTGGCTATCGGGCGCATCGGCGACAAACTCGGAACTGACGCGCTCATCGCCATGTTGGAGCATGAGGAGAGTGAGCCGGCGCGCGCCATGGCGGCCTTTGCGCTCGGCGAGGTGGAAGATGCGCGTGGCGTGTCGGCGTTGATGGCGGTTGTTGAGCGGGAGAAAGAGTCATTATCCGTGCGCGCCCGCGCCGTCGAGGCCTTGGGCAAAATCGCCGGCGTTCAGGCCAACGCCGGCGCGTTGGGTAAAACCGCCGTTGACCGGATCAATCAATCAGTAATAGCCCAACTGCCTGATTCCCAAACGTCGTTCGAACAAAAGCCGCTCACTTCGCTGACAATCGCCTCGTTGATGCGAATTCGCTCGCCGGCCTCGGTCGAACCGCTTGCGCGCCAATTGAAATCGAATGACGCCGAGATTCGGGCGCAGGCGGCCAACGCGCTCGCCCGGTTGCGACAACCGATTGACGCCGTGGTTTCGGCTTTGATCGAAGCGCTGAATGACGCCGACGCCGATGTGCGGGCCAACGCAGCGCGGGCGCTTGGGGTGAGCAAGGACGCGCGGGCGGTCGAGCCGCTGGTCAGGCTGCTCGGCGATAAGAACGATCGGGTTCAAGTCAACTCCGTGCGCGCGTTGTCCGCGTTAAATGACCGACGCGCGGTCGAACCGCTGGTGGCGCTGGGCGAAAAACTGCTTGAGCGGCATGACGACAATTTCGGCAAACGCCGCGTGATGGATATAACCGGCGCCGCCCTAATCGAAATCATCACTGCGCTGGGCGCGATTAAAGACGAACGCGCGCTACCGTTCCTCCGTCGTGTTCGATGGATCGGGGAGGCCGAAGTCGAGGTGGCGATGGCGCGTTTCGGCGAGAAGGAGTTTTTCGCGGTGTGGGACGACGATTTGCCGCCGGGGTTTGAGAAGGACTGGCGCCGCGTGGCCGTGTTCGCGCAGGGGTTGGCCGAAACCGGCGCGCCGCGAGCGCGAGCGCTTATTTTGAAGTTGCTCGATCCGGCGTATCGAAACAGGTTTCCCGCGCAAGCGCTGCCCGCCGTTTTGCGGGCGGCCGCGAAGCTCAAAGTCGAAAACTTGTCGCGGATTTTGCGTGAACAGCTTTCGCATCCGGATATGATCGTGCGCTCCAATGCGGCCTCATTACTCGCCGATTTGTCGGACGATGAAAATGGCGCCGCGTTGATCGATGCCTTGGCGCGGGCGAAAAATGATCCGGCCAATGACGCCAGGCTCGCCATCCTCACTGCCGTCTCGAAGCATAAGAAGCCTGAGGCGATCGAAGCGATCAAATCCGCGCTCTTAGACCGGGATCACCTGGTCCGTCGCCACGCAGTTGATCTACTCGGACAGATGGGCGCGGGCGATGGCGCCGACCGCATCGGCGTCGTTCAAACGGGCCACGGCAAAGCCTTCTATCAGCGCGTCGTCGCGCGCCTCGACAAGAAAGTCACCGCCACGATTCACACATCCAAAGGCCGAATCAGAATCGAGTTCTTCCCGCAAGACGCGCCGATTACGGTGGACAGCTTCATCACGCTCGCGCGCAAGGGCTACTTCAATGACCTGACTTTTCACCGAGTCGTGCCGAATTTCGTCATTCAGGGCGGCGACCCGCGCGGCGACGGCGAAGGCGGCCCCGGCTATCAAATCCGCTGCGAGGTAAACACTAGGCCTTACACTCGCGGCGCCGTCGGGATGGCCCTCTCGGGCAAAGACACCGGAGGCAGCCAGTTTTTCATCACGCATTCGCCGCAGCCGCATTTGGATGGCGGCTACACCGTTTTCGGGCGGGTCATCAGCGGGATGCAGATCGTTGATCGTATCTCACGGGGCGACGTGATCCATAGAGTGGAGATTTTCGAGAGCATGCGCCTCCATTAGTTTAATGCTCGGGCCCCCGTTGATTATTTTTGCGCCTTGTGACGCCAGGTTTGCCGTATTTAGCGGCGGAACGCATGATTTTTGTGTAGATTAGAAAATCGGGTGAAACTCGAACGGCTGAGGCCACACTCACTATTTTCTGTCCCGCATTTTCCTGCTCGGTGTTTCGCCAACAGTAAAATGCGGGACAGCGGAAAGTGGATGGATTAGTTCTGAAGTCCGACTACAGTTCGATCAAGCGCCGGCCCGAAGGAGAATTTCAGCCGTGACAAAAGATAGCCAGCATGCTATTTTTTTAGCACACATGGCAGGGCGCTCACTAGACGGACGCTCAATACAGACAATAAAGAAAAGATCGGCGCTAAATGAAAAACGATTGAACAAGGTCACGGCCACAATCGTATCTGTGACCGATATCCTCTTCGAGACGACCCAAACATTCGGAGGAAACGTGATGAGATCGAATCCGCCGCTGAATCTGCCCTTGATCTTGATGGAAGACATAACGAAGTCTTTTCGCCAGGGAAGCGTCGAGACGCGCGTTCTACTGGGCGTTGATCTGACGATTAATCGCGGAGAGTTCGTCGTCGTATTCGGCCCTTCGGGGTGCGGCAAATCCACGCTGCTGGCGATCTTGGGCCTGCTCGACTCTCCGACCGGCGGCGTTTACTGCTTCGACGGCCAACCGGTGCAGAACCTGAAGCTGTCCGACCGCGCGCGCATTCGCAATCAGGAGATCGGCTTTGTCTTTCAGGGTTTCAACTTGATCGGCGATATGACGGTCTTCGAGAACGTGGAGCAGCCGCTCGCCTACTCGAATATGAGGGTTTCCGAGCGGCGCGGGCGCGTCACGGAACTCCTTGAGATGATGGGCATCGCGGACCGGGCGCGAAGTCGACCGGGTCAGCTTTCGGGCGGGCATCAGCAGCTCGTGGCCATCGCGCGCGCCCTGGCCTGTAAGCCAACGATCCTGCTCGCCGACGAGCCTACCGGAAATCTCGATTCGGCCAGCGGGCAGATGGTCATGAATTTACTGAAGCAATTGCATGCGAGCGGCTCCACCGTTTGCCTTGTCACTCATGACTCTCGCTTCCTTCATCTGGCCGACCGGAAGTTGAAGATGCTGGACGGGAAGGTCACTGCGGGCGATGAATACATGGCTACGCAGGGGATCATGAGGTAATAGCATTTTCCATTTGCCGTTTTACATTTTTCATTGACGAATGAAAAATGACCTTACAGGCCCACGCCCTTACATATGGCGCGGGCCTTGTCTATTACCGCCCATGCGGTGCGCCCGCGTCCCCGCGGGCAGGCTGGCCACACACTTGCCCGCGA
>DATEMG010000484.1:0-4936 GCA_035275805.1 Blastocatellia bacterium | reverse complement strand
CACCGCGATGAATACTTCCGAAAGAATCCGCCGCAGCGAGATCGTATCCGGCGTGAATGAAAAGACGTAATCGCCTACCCCGAAGACGGTCGAATAGGCGAGCGCGCGGCGGTGTTCGTTCTCTAGCTGTTGGATGTTGAGCCAGACGTTGTCGAACCAGACGGCGTCGACCTCGCTCATCATCTCGCCCAACGCCGGGTTGCGAAGCCGCCGCCGCGGCACGTAAGCTTCGCTCAGAGTCAGCGAAACGTCTTCTTCCCTCAACCGCTCGCCCTGGTTATCGACGAGCGCGCGTGACATCCACCACGCCCACTGACAGATGTCGTTGTTCAGGACCTGTTTGCCCCAGAATTTCAGATACCAGCCGAGGTCGGGCTGACCGGCGAAAGGAATCGCGATCGATGTAAATTTCAGCCGGCGCAACACGCTCAGCTCAAAACCGAGCCACCTGCGGTTTGTTCGTAAGTCGTTAGACATATGGTTATAGAACATCGGGCGCCGGCGCCGTACAGCGCGCGAACGGCTGAGCGGCAGTTAGCAAACTCAAGCGCTTGCTTAAACGCGGCGGCGCGGCGATCTTTTAGCTCTTAAAAATCTCTTGCGTTACTCGGGCTTCGGCTCCGGCCATCTCCGTCTGGCCTTCGACTTCGGCCCTGCCAGGCGCATCTGATGAAGTAAGATCAGTAGTGGGCGCCTCCATCGGACTTTCGACCTCGGTTGCGCCGGGCGCCTCCGGTGAATTGAAATCGGCTGCGACCATCTCCGTCGGACTTTGGACCTCGGTCGCGACGAACGTATTCGGCCATGTGAGATCGGAGCCGGGCGCCTCAATTCGACCTTCAGCCGAAACTTCATCAAACGTCTCAGATGAAGCGAGATAGGAGCCGGCCATCGCCGTTTGAACTTCGATCTCGGCTTCTCCAATCGCGTTCGATGAAGTGAAATCGGCGGCGCCACTCTCCGTTCGAGTTTCGCCCTCGACTTCGTCCGTAGCCCTACCAGGCCCCTCTGATGAAGCAAAATCGACGGCGGCCATCTCCGGTCGCGTTTCTAGCACGGCTTCGTCCACAGCCCAATCGGGCGCCTGTGACGAAGCGATATCGGGCGCTGCTCTCTGATCGGCGCCCGGAGGCTCCGTCGGGGTCTCCGCTTGGCGGCTGGCGTAAGCCGAGGCGTAAACGACTTCATCAAAAGACGGGGGCTGATCTTCGACTGGGCGAGATACATCATCATCGCCGCCGGGCGCCGGATATGCGAACGCGGATTCGCTCGCATGCTCCTCGGCCATAACCTGCAGCAGCAGTTTCACAACCCGCGGATCAAATTCGATGCCTGCCAGATCGGCGACGATTTGTTCGGCCTCGATTCTGTCGAATCGTCTCCTGTGCGGGCGGTCGGAGATGAGCGCGAAGTAGCTGTCAACGGCGCGCAGAATTCTGGCGCCGAGCGGGATCGCCTCGCCCGCCAGCCCGTCGGGATACCCGCCTCCGTTCCACCATTCGTGATGCCAGCGGATGAGCAACTGGGTCTGGCGAGGGAGTTTGAGCTCGCCCGCCGCCTGTTCGCCCAGTATCGGATGACGCCACAAGTCTAGAGTCTCATCCCAAGTGAGCGCTCGCGGTCGCAGCAGGTAGTCGCGCTTCATGGCGCGTTCGCCCAGGTCGTGCGCCAGGGCGGCGAACTTAAGCGCGGTCAAATCCACGCCGTGCAACCCCATTCGCGCGCCGACCTTCTCGGCCGTCCAGGCGATTGCAATCGCATGCGGTTCGCTGTAACCCTCGATACGATCAATTTCAATGGCGATCTTGAGCAGGCGGCCGCCGAGCGATCTCTCCGACTCATCGAATGTCAATATCGCCTGTTGCGCTTGCATCAGTACAAGTCCTCCGAAAATAACCATGTAATGACGAAATAGTTGACCTTTGTAGGCGATTGAGGCTTAAAAAATCAAGCCGGACGGAATTTCGAGAGAAAAATTTCTGTAACCGTTATAATCCTTTTTCCGCATTTGTATTTGGCGCCGGCCTGAAAGTACCAAGGCGTCTTAATGACAAACGCTTGAACGGCCCCAGATGCCTGAATGGATGCCTTAATAGCCCAGATGGCTTGAATGACTGGATGACCCGGATTATTAGGATGAAAGAGCGAATCGCCGAGAGACCTCAAGCAAGTATCGCCGCGCCTGCGGCGAAAGCGTCGCTTGGGATGGGAGAGGTCGAAACGCCTGCCGGGACGAACGACGATATGAGCGCCGAGACGACACCCGAGATGACGGACGACGAGTTGGTAGCGGCCGCGCGCACTGGCGATGAGTCCGCCTTCAGCCGGCTGTTCGAGCGCCATCGCCGTCTGGTTTCGAGACTCGGTTACCGCTTCTTCCCTCGCCGCGATCAGGTCGAGGAAATCATCCAGGAAAGTTTCATCAAAGCCTATTTCGCCCTGGATGATTATCAAGGCGGCGGCGAGAAATCGTTCGTTTCGTGGCTCGCCCGGATCGCGGTGCGAACATGTTACGACGAATTGCGGCGCACGCGGCGGCGCGGCGAGAGCAGCATCGGTGATTTGAGCGAAGATGAAGCGGCGTACTTGCACGAACGGTTGCGCGACTTGAGCGCGGGCGGTAACGTCGAAGGCGCGGCCATCTCACGCGACCTCGCAAACAAATTGCTCGCACGGCTTCGGCCGGACGACCGCATGGTGCTCGCGCTGCTCAAGCTCGAAGAACTGTCCATCGCGGAAATTTCGAACCTGACCGGGTGGACGACCGCGAAAGTCAAAATGCGTTCGCACCGGGCACAGCGCGGGCTGCGGCAGTTGTTGAGAAAACTTCTCTGACGATCGCGGATGTGTTATGAATTCTCTTCGGAGGCTCCTTATGTTGACGAATGGTAAAAGCGGCAAAGATGAATTGAATGACGAAACCTTGAACCGTTTCAGCGGCGAGCTCCTGCGCGCTTCAGAAGCCGGCGAAGCCGAGATTTCGACGGCGGCGGCGTCGCCCTTCCTATACCGCCGTATTCGCGTGCGCATTGAAGCCGAAGAGCGGCGGATCGCCCAACAACGCGGCGCCTGGCTGTCATTGCTCACCGGCGTTAAACACGCCATCCCGGCGCTTCTGGCCTTCGCCGTCGTCGCGGTGGCCTCGCTGATGCTGACGCCCTCGCACTCGCAGCAGTGGCCGGCGGCGAGCGTTGGGAACGAAGAGCCACCGACGCTGTTGCTGGACGTCTTCTCTTTCTCGCAGGACGAGTTGATCGCCTCGGCAGCCGGCGTTGAGGCCGGGCAGCCGGGAAATGGCGGAGGAACTAAATGAACACACAAGGCAAGGTCAAGTTACAGGTTTGGTTGTTGATCGCCGCCGTCTTTGCGCTCGGCGCGGTGACAGGCGGTTCGCTGGATCGTGTCTATCTGGCCAAATTCGGCGTGGGCGCCAACGAAAATCCGAACCGCCCGCGCGGGCCCCACAGAATGGCCGAGAGGTTGAAGATCGATCTGAATCTGAGCGACGAGCAGGTCGCAAAAGTAAAAACGATCCTTGAAGAGTCACGCAAGGAATTTCCCCCGAGCCGGTTCGCCGAATGCCCCGGTGTAGTTCAATCTCGCGCCCGCACGCGCACGCGCATCCGTGAGGCGCTGACGCCCGAGCAGCAAAAACGCTATGACGAAATCAACGCCCAGCGCGACGCCGAGATAAGCAAATAGCGCCGATCGTTTTCAACGCTGGCCCCGCCATAATCTATTTCCCAAATCGCCATCCGGCAGGGGTTCGCCCTTGCCGGATATTTTTCTTTAGTAAGCATCTAGATCAAACCAGACAACATAAGTACAGTACCACCGCGCGCCCCGATTTTGTCTGGTTCGATTTAGGCCAACACTCCACGACGTAATCATATGACATATGGTATATGGCGTATGAATCGTTGAATCACCCGCAAAATATTTTCCTGATTGCTTATCTAAATATGGAAGAAATCCCGGGGTTGGTCCGTCCAATGAGTGTGAATGGAATTTGACCGCGGGATTCGTCACAGGAATCTGCCACAAGAATTTGCCGCAAGAATTTGATGGAGCGACTTCTGGCATTTTATGAAACGGGGCGGCGTAATGAGTGAACAGGTGGGCGAGGGGCGTCTGATCGAAGCCTGTCAGGGCGGGGACCGCGAAGCTTTTCGTGAGCTGTTCGAGACCCACAAGGATCGCGTGTGGACGGTCGCCCTGCGCTTCACCGGCGACGAGAGCGCGGCGCGCGACGTTACCCAGCAGGTCTTTCTGAAACTATTCACGAGCATCACCGGCTTCCGTCAGGAGTCGAATTTCAAAACGTGGCTTTATCGCCTGGTGGCGAATGAGTGCATGGATGAATTTCGGAAAAGGCGAAGACTGATCCCGCTTGATTTCTTCCGCCCCGCCTCCGGCGACGAGCGCGACGAAGACTGCGGCGCGATCGAAATGAAGGAATGGCGGCAGGAACCTCTTCAAGAAGAGCGGCTGGCGCGGCTCGAAATTTCGGAAGCTGTGCTGGCGGCGCTGGCGCAATTGAAGCCGAAGTTGCGGATGGCGATCGTGCTGAAATATTTCGAGGATCTCTCATACGAGCAAATGGCAGAGGCACTGGGTTGTTCGATGGGGACGGTGGCGTCGCGGCTCAACCGCGGGCATAAAGCGCTGGCGCAAAAACTCGCGCATCTGAGGAAATGACGATGTTTTGGAATCACGTCAGGAAACGGCTTTCAGCTTACCTCCACGGCGAATTGAGACCGGAAGAGTCGCGCCGCGTGGCCGAACACCTGATGGTCTGCCGCCGGTGCCGCGACGAGTACGAGGAGATCAAATTCGGCGCGCTTATGGCCGCGCGGCTCTCGGACGATCTGGCGCGCGCCCAGGCCCCGGCGTCGCTGTGGGCCGAGTTGGAGGGGATGATCGACGGAGCCGGGGC
>DATEMG010000483.1:0-5738 GCA_035275805.1 Blastocatellia bacterium | reverse complement strand
CTCAATGACAATGAATTATCGGAATTCCACTTTAGTTCGAGTCACTGACATCCTAGTCCAGTAGCGCTGGAGGCGCCAAGGTCGCGGGCTTTCCGCCATGTCGCCACGCCGCTAATCTGGTTCAAGACTCCTTACATTCATCCAAGACAACGCGGTTCCAGAACGTATCCTGTGCAGAATCCGATCTGGATGGCTTTTCGATCTGTGAGGTCGCTGAGGTCATTGATCACGCCAACAAGGGAGGAAATCATGAAGAGAATCGCGAAAAGATCGCTTCGTTTAGGGATGCTCTGGACTGTTTTGGCGGTTACCGCTTCGGCTCAGGTCGCCACGACGGGACAACTGGTCGGCTCCGCGCAGGATCAATCGGGCGCAGTCGTTCCGGGCGTCGAGTTGCAGTTACAAAATGAAGACACCAAGGCCGTCCTGACCGCCGCCGCCAGCGCCGACGGCGGTTTTGTCTTTCCGACCTTGTCGCCGGGCAGTTACACCCTGACCGTCAGCAAGCAGGGGTTCGACACGACCGTTTACAAAGGCATCATCATCTACGCGGCGCGCACGACCAATCAAACTATCGTTATGAAAGTCGGCGCCGTCACCCAGACCGTCGAAGTGCTGGGCGGGGCGCAAGTCCTGCAGACGACCGCCAACACCATCGCCAACACGGTGGATCAGAAATATCTGCAAGACCTGCCGCTGCCGGGCCGCAGCGCGCTGCCATTCGTACTGCTGTCTTCGGGCGCGCAGCAAGGCGTGACCGCGCGCGACAGCACCATCAACGGCCTGCCGGGCGGGTCGCTCAACATCACGCTCAACGGCATCAACAACAACGCCCAGCGTTTCAAGAGCGGCGGCACCAGCTTCTTCGCCTTCGTCACGCCCCGCCTGGAGAGCGTGCAGGAGGTCACGATCGCCACTTCGAACCTGGGCGCCAACAGCACCGGACAGGGCGCGATTCAAATTCAATTCGTCACAAAGTCGGGCACGAACGCCTGGCACGGTGAAGCCTTCTGGCAGCATCAGAACTCGGCCCTCAACGCCAATAACTGGTTCAACAACGCGCGCCGTATCAAGCGGCCCGTGTTCATCCAGAACGATCAAGGCGGGACACTTGGGGGGCCGATTGTCAAAAATAAACTCTTCTTCTTCGTCAGTTATGCCCACGTGAAGACCCCACAGTCGGCGGACTTTGAAGCCCGCGTCCTGACGCCCGCCGCGCAGACGGGGCTGTTCACTTATACCGAGACCACCCAGGAACGCGCGACGCGGACGGTGAACCTGCTGCAGATCGCCGGGCAGAGTGTCAACCCGATCATCGGGGCGCAACTTCAGAAGATTCAATCGTCAACTTCGGCGGGCGCGCTCTCGACCTTCGATTCGATTCGCAACCGGCTGCGCTGGGTCGCGCCGTCGCCGGTCACCAACCAATTTATGACTGCGCGCTTTGATTATCAGGCGTCAGAAAAGCTTCGTGTGAGCGTCTCCGACACCTATAACCGGAACGTGAACGCGCAGGGTTTTCGCGGGACGGTTCTGCCAGGCGTTTTTACGCAGGAACAGTCGGTCGGGCAAATTTCCAATCCCTACATTGCCAATGCCAGCGCCACCTGGACGATCAGTCCGAACATCGTCAACGAGTTCAATTTCGGCATCCAGAGCAATCAGGAGACTTTCAACATCGGCTACGACCGCAGCCTCTTCCAGCCCCGGCTGCTGAATTTTCCTCTCACCCTGCCGAGCGGGTTGGAAGCGACCAACGGTCTTGGTTTCGGGACTACTTTCCAGCCGCGCAACAATCCGATCTACAACTTCGCGGATAATTTCTTCTACCAGCGCGGGAATCACTCTTTCAGCTTCGGCGGCAATTACATGCGCTCGGTCGTGCATCAAGGCACGCTCGGCGACGCCGGCACGCCGCGCTTTTCCTTCGGCGTCGTCAGCAACGATCCGGTCAACGCGATCTTCAATCCCACGACGCTACCCAACATCAGCGACGAGGCGCGCAACGACGCGCTGGCTCTTTACGCGCTGCTGACTGGGACCGTATCCAACGTAGCTAAATCCGTCAACGTGGACGAGAAGACCAGGCAGTTTGCGGACGATCAATCCGTCATCATCCGCGAGCGCCAGACTTCCTTCGGCCTTTACGCGCAGGATTCCTGGCGCGCTAGTCGCTCGCTGACGGTCAATTACGGGTTGCGTTGGGATTTCCAGGGCGACGTTTTCAACACAAACGACATTTACACCAGCCCGACTTTGCAAGACCTGTTCGGGCCTTCGGGCGGCAGCGGCAATTCGCCCAACCTTTTCAACCCGGGTTCGCTCGGCGGGATCGCCAATCCCGCCATCAATCAGCGCTCACACGCTTACAAGCGGGATTGGGTCAACCCCGCGCCGCATCTTGGCCTGGCCTGGAATCCGAGCTTTCAACAAGGCTGGCTGGGGCGCGTGTTCGGCGACCGGAAGACGGTTTTCCGCGGCGGTTATTCGATCAGCTATTACGCCGAAGGGCTGCTCAATTTCACCAACAACGCTGGTAATAATCCGGGTTTGCGCCAAACGGGCAATCTCGTGCCCGGCGTTGATTTCGCGCCCGGTACTTTGCAGCTGGGCGAGCCACTGCCTGCTTTCAAGCTCTTTCCTGCGAGCTTCAGTTTTCCACTGGCGCTTTCGAACTTCACCTTCAGCAACACCAACATCTCCACCATTGACCCGAACATCCGGGCGCCTTACGTGCAGACCTGGTCGGCAGGCATTCAGCGCGAACTGCGGCAGGGGACTGTCTTGGAGGTTCGTTACGCGGGCAATCGTGGCGCGCGGTTGTGGCACACGTTCAATATCAACGAGACTAACATCTTCGAGAATGGTTTCCTGACCCAGTTCAAAGACGCGCAGAGAAATCTGGCCTTGTTTATGGCGGCGAATCCAAAATGCGGGCAAACCGGACAGCCGCTTTGCAGCTTTGCGAAAAGCGATTTGGCGGGGCAAGTAGCGATCCCGATCTTCCAGAATGCTTTCGAAAGTTTCACAAGCCTGCCTGCGGGCCAGGGTTATAGTAACGCCACATTCATCACGCAGCTTCAGACGGGACAGGCCGGCGCTTTGGCCAACACCTTTGCCACCACCCCGACTTATTTCTGTCGTCTGGTCGGCAATAGCTTCGCCCCCTGCGCCAGCTCGGTGTTCAACAAGCCGGGGCAGTATCCGATCAATCTATTCAGGCTCAATCCCTTCATTGGAAATGCCAATGTGCTGAGCGACAATTCGTTCTCCAACTACAACTCCATGCAGATCGAGTTCCGCCAGCGGCTGACGCACGGACTGACGATGAACGTGAATTACGCCTGGTCGCACGCGATGAATGACCGCTACAACAAGAACGTGGACAACATCGGCAATTTCGCCACGCTGCGCAATCGGCGGTTGGATTACGGACCTTCGACCTTCGACATCCGCCACGTGCTGCAGGCCTTCGGGACTTACGACCTGCCGGTGGGGCGCGGGCGCAAGTTTTCAGTGAACAATGCCGTCCTCGACGGCGTGGTCGGCGGCTGGACGGTCGGCGCGATCTTTCGCATGCAATCCGGTCTGCCGTTCAAACTGAGCAGCGGTCGCCTGACGGTCAACCAATCGGACGCGGGCGTGGTCTTGAGCGGAACGACGACGGCCTCTGACCTGCAAAAGTTGGTCGGCGTATTCAAAGGCTCAGGGCCGGATGTCTTTTTCCTCGATCCGAAACTGGCGGGCAGCGACGGGCGCGCTAACAGCGCTTTCCTCGCCCCGCCGACCACTCCGGGCGAATTCGGCTCTTTCGTCTACCTGTACGGGCCGAGATTTGTGACCACCGACCTGTCGCTGGCGAAGATTGCGCCGATAATCAAGGAAAAACTGCGTATGGAGTTCCGCGCCGAGCTGGTCAATGCATTCAATCACCCGATTTTTGAAGTGCCGACCGGCGGAACCTTCGGCGTCACTCCGGTTAGCATCACGGCCCCCAACTTCGGCCGCACGACGACCGCCACGACGGTTCCAAGGCAGGTGCAGTTCAGGCTTCGTTTCACTTTTTAGGCTTTATGAATGGCAAGGGGAAAAGGGAAATAATAAAACGCAAGCATCCACAACCGAAATTCCCCCTGCGCTGGCTGGTCGCGGCGGTGACGCTGTCCGGATTGGTGTGGGCCGCGCGGGCTGCCGAGCCGATCATTTACACCGTCAGATTCCCCGCGCCTGACAATCGTATCGCCGAGGTTGAAGCGGCCTTTCCTACGGGCAAGCAGGCGACGGTCGATTTGATGATGCCGGTCTGGTCGCCCGGTTTTTATCGCGTCGAAGATTATGCCAGCCGCGTGCAAGGCCTGTCGGCGCGCGCGCCGGACGGCGAGACGCTGGCCGTAACGCAGCCGCAAAAGAATCGTTGGCGCGTCGAAACGAAGGGCGCGGCGAATGTGATCGTGTCGTACCGACTGCTTTGCAACGGCCGTTCGGTCACGACCAATTGGGTCGGCGAGGATTTGCTGGCGCTGAACGGCGCGGCGGCCTTTATCACGCTGGCCGATCGGGCGCGCCGCCCGCACGAAGTCCGACTGGAATTACCTCCGCAATGGAAACGCGCGATGAGTGGGCTGGACGCCGCGCCTGACGGCCGGCCCAATCACTTTCGCGCCGCTGATTACGACACGCTGGTTGATTCGCCGATTGTCGCGGGCGACTTGTCCGTGCGCGAATTCGAGGTTGAAGGCAGCAAACATCAACTCGTGGACGCGGGCGATTTCAAAAAATGGGACGGCGAGCGCGCCGCGCAAGACCTGGAAAAGATCGTGCGCGAGACCAGGGCGTATTGGGGGTTCTTACCGTTCAAGCGCTACGTCTTCCTGAACTTGTTTCGACAGGGCGGCGGCGGACTGGAGCACAGCGCCTCCACGCTGCTCACGAGCTCGCCGAATATGGCGGCGCCGACCTTGCGCTGGCTTTCGTTCGTCAGCCACGAATACTTCCACGCATTCAACGTCAAACGGCTCCGCCCGATCGAACTGGGGCCGTTCGATTACGAGCGCCCGCCGTCAACTAGCAGTTTGTGGATTTCGGAAGGGCTGACGACTTACGGCGCCGATCTGATCGTCGCGCGCGCCGGCCTGTGCGACATACAAGAATTTCTCTCAATGCTCTCAGCCAACATATCGTCGTTGCAAAACTCGCCCGGCCGGCTCAAACAAACGCTCGAACAGGCTTCGCTCGACGTGTGGAACTCAGGGACGTCGGGCGTGGGCCGCGACACGAAAAATCTGGTCAGCTATTACGTCAAAGGGCCGGTCGCAGGCTTCCTGCTGGACGCGAGGATTCAACGGGTGACGGGCGGCAGGAAGAGCCTGGATGACGTGATGCGGCTCGCCTACAAACGTTATGCGGGGGCGCGCGGCTTCACGCCAGAGCAATTTCGCAAGACGGCGGAAGACGTGGCGGGCGTTGATCTCAAGGAATGGTTCAGGAAAGCCATTTCTTCGGTGGAAGAACTCGATTACACAGAAGCGCTCGACTGGTTCGGATTAAGTTTTGCGCAGGCTGCGGAGCGGCAGCCCGCCAACGCCTGGCGGCTTGAAATTCGCGCAGACGCTTCGGCGGAGCAGAAAAGCCGCCTCCAAAAATGGTTGGGACGCCCAGCCAGTTAGAGCGGTTTGCGATTGCGTGTACGGGATGGTTCGCCGGATCAGTACCGCGAGCGGTAGCGAGCGTGCTTCAGG
>DATEMG010000482.1:0-3328 GCA_035275805.1 Blastocatellia bacterium | reverse complement strand
GTCGAGATATTGCGCCAATTCCTCAACGATGGCCGCTTCGCGCGATGGCTCCAGGTTCACGCCCGCCAGCCGGTGTCTAATCTCTGGTTTCCAGTCAGGCATTTTCCTGCCTCGTTACGCGATTGATGGCGGCCACAAATGACTCCCAGATGCTGCGTTGCGCGGCCAACGCCTTCTTGCCGTCCTTCGTCAAGTTGTAAAAACGCCGCCGCCGTTCCCCGGCCTTCTCCACCCAGCGGCCCTCGATCCAGTCGCGCTTTTCCAGCCGGTAAAGCAGTAGGTAAAGCGACGCGGCGTTGAACTTCAGCGCGCCATCCGAGCGCGTCTCGATCAACTTGCGGAGTTCGTAACCATGGCGCTGGCGGGCTTCCAGCAGAGACAGGACAAGCAATTCGGCGCCGCCCTTCTTCAACTCACGCTCGAATTTTTGAGCATTGATACTTTGCATAGCAACATATTATGTAACAAACTACATCGCGTCAAAAGAAAATCCCCGGCGATGTAAAAAAGGAAAAATGAAACCGGGCCGATCAACTCGCTCTTCGATTACACCACTTTCGCGATGGTGTGGTTCGTCTTTCAAGCCAGTGCGCCCGAACACCAGCCACTCTTCCAGTCCTACTGGTTCGTCGAAGGATCACTGTCGCAGACCTCGATCATTCATATAATCCGAAAGGCGAAGCTACCCTTCATTCAAAGTCGCGCCGCGCCGCCTATGCCATTGTTGACGACGACGATCATGGCTGTCGGCGTCTATATTCCATTCTCACCGCTCGCCAGTTATCTAGGGATGCCGTCACTGCCAACGGTATATTTCTTCTGGATGGCGGTCGCGCTCCTGGCTTACAGCGCGCTGACGCAGGCGATCAACGTCCTTTACATTAGAAAAATCGAGATGTGTCTGTAGAAGAGGAGTGCAAATACACTGTGGTAAAGACAGCGGAATGTTATCATCGCACTGACTTTTGATTACACCAGCGGATTCCACGACGCAGCCAACAGGTCGCGCCATCGCGAGTGGATAAATATTTCCGCAAACGTGCTCAAAGAAAACGCACGTCCAAAACATAGTGTTAAGCGAGTTGATTCCACTATAGGTTGAATTATCCTTGGAGCTGAAAGTGCGTATTCTTTTAGTCGAAGATGAACCGATCGCGGCGAAGATGCTGGCCAAAGGGCTGCGCGAGGAAACATACGCCGTTGACGTGGCGAGGGACGGGGAGGAGGCGTTGGCGCGGGCCCAGGTCAATACATATGACCTGATCATTCTGGACGTGATGTTACCGCGCAAGGACGGATTTGCGGTCTGCCGGGAGTTGCGCGCGACCGGGTCCGCCGTGCCCGTCCTGATGCTCACTGCCCGCGACACTGTAGAAGACAAAGTTACGGGGCTCGACACGGGCGCCGATGACTATTTGCCGAAGCCTTTTGATTTTGAAGAACTACTCGCGCGCATACGCGCGTTGTTGAGGAGAAAGGACGCCCTACACCCACAAATCATCAACGTCGCCGACCTGTCGGTGAACACCCGGTCGAGACGGGTCACTCGCGCGGGACTGGAGATAGACCTCACGGCCAAGGAATACGCGCTGCTCGAATATCTGGCGCGGCGCGCCAACGAGGTGGTCGGCAGGGCAGACATCGCGGAACACGTCTGGGACGAAAATTTCGACCCCTTCTCCAAAGTTATCGAGGTATTCATCCAACGGCTGCGGCGAAAAATCGACGGCGAGCGCGCCCTGAAACTCATCCACACCCGCCGCGGAGAAGGGTATCTGCTGACAGTCATGGGGGCGGGCGACAATGATTAACACTGTCCGAGGGCGGTTAACCCTGTGGTATGTGACCGCACTCGCCTTGGTGCTAGCGATATTCGGGGCCGCCTTTTATGTTTTGCTTTCGCGCGCGCTTCACACGCGGGTGGACAACGGCCTGCGCTCCCTGATTGAAGTGTCCACTCGATCGCTCTCAAACGATCTGGATGAAGGACAGTCAGTCATAAGCGCCGCGCTGAGCACCGCCGCAGAACTTGCGACGCCCGAACAATCGCTGCTCATCTTCGACCCGTCCGGACGACTCCTCGCCGAAAATCATCCGAAAGACGATTTTCAGATGCGCCTGCCGGAATTAAGCTCGATCCCCGAAGAAAATGCGCGCTTTTACACGGTTACGGAATCGGGGGGCGGCGATGGCGCCGCCGATTATCGTGTTGCCGCGCGGAGGGTGACCATCCCACCGAAAAATGTCACTTATGTGCTGCTCGCCAGCCAGTCGCTCGACCCGGTCGAAGACGAGTTGGCGTTGCTCAGGAAACCTCTTTTATTCGCCGGCTCGGTAGCGCTACTGCTGGCCGGCCTCGGCGGATGGCTTCTCGCGCGCAAAAGTCTCGCGCCCGTGGTCGCCATGGCTGGCAGCGCGCGCCGCATCGGGGCGGAAAACCTCGGCCAGCAACTACCTGTCGCCAACTCGCGGGATGAATTGGGTCAACTCGGCGCCACGTTTAATGAACTTCTCGCCCGGCTTCATAGGTCTTTTGAGTTGCAGCGGCGGTTCATGGCCGACGCGTCACATGAATTGCGCACGCCACTGTCGATCATGCGCACGACCGCGAGCGTGACGTTGCGGAAACGGGGCCGCAAGGAGGACGAGTACAGAGAGGCCATTCAAATGATGGATGAGCAGTCGCGACGCCTCTCCAGAATCGTGAAAGACATGTTCCTTCTCTCCCGCGCCGACGCGGGTCATTATCCGCTCAATAAGAGTTCCTTCTACATGAACGACCTGCTCGAAGAAGTCGCTCGCGCGGGCGGCCTTCTGGCCGAACATAAAAGTGTGACAATTGAAATTACGAATTCGACCGAAGCCGGTTTCCACGGGGATGAGGACCTGCTGCGCCGGATGATCCTGAATTTGGTCGATAACGCCATTAAATACACCTCCGCGGGCGGAGTAGTCCGCCTGAGCCTGATACAAGAGTCGGACAACTACACGATCTCCGTTTCGGACACTGGGCCGGGCATCCCCCTAGAAGAGCAGTCCCGCGTATTCGATCGGTTCTATCGCGCGAACATAGAGCGACCCAATTCCGAAGAGGCCGTCAGCGACGGCACGGGACTGGGTCTCGCCATCGCCAAATGGATCGCGCAGGCGCACGACGGCGCCCTGGAACTGGCGCGCTCCGACCAGCGAGGGACGACATTCATCGTCAAACTTCCCGCACACGCCTAATATTTCCCACCCACACGATCCGCTCGTTTACCGAGCGTTTACCTACGATCTGCTAGCCTCCCGAGTGATGTCGCTAGGCGATTAACTTCATCCCTCAGGA
>DATEMG010000481.1:0-15255 GCA_035275805.1 Blastocatellia bacterium | reverse complement strand
TAATTTGCAGAGCAGTAAAGGGTATGAAAACACCGTCTAAGGAAATTTGTTCCCGCTATGGGAAAGTTTTGGAGTCTATCTAAATGTGGTTCGACCGGAAGACAAACAGGCGTCCAGATGACCTGCGAATAATTCGGCGATTTACAATGCTCGCAGCCATTGTGCTGGCGTGCGCGGGCTCCGCCAGTGGGCGCTCCGCCATGCTGCCGGTGAGCTTGGAGGAGCTTATCGCCGAGGCCGAAATCATCTTCAAAGGTTTGGTAGTCTCAAGCAGACCGGCGCAGGATGAATTATTCAAGCCATGTTCGGGTCTCATTACCCAGGAGACACAGTTCAAGGTCATCTCGGTCATCAAGGGCGACGCGCCGGGCGCGACGGTCCGATTCCAACACTTCGATGCAATCCCTCAATTCAAGGGTAATGAGTGCCCGATGTGGCGCTACAACTTTCAGCGCAACGGCGCATACATCGTATTTGCCAAGAAAACCGAAGATATTCACATCTACAGCCAGCTCTGGGTAAACGACCTGGGCATGGATCATCAAGGCGTATTCCTGTGCTCCGACAACAAGCCGGTCACGGCAAATACTGTTAAGGAGGCGATTTGGAACGAACTTGCGGCCATGCTCCATAGCAAAGACCTCGGCGACGTCACATATGCCATTCAGGAACTTGACCGGATGAGCGGTGGACGGGATAGGTTTTATGGCTCGCAGGATTTTGACCGCTCGAATGTCGTGAAAGTCATACACGATTTAATGACAGACTCCGATCCGAAGATCGCACAGGCAGCCATCACCGTGGTCGGCTCGCACAACCCGTATTTGTCGGACGAACGCGCGCATTTATGGTTGGCCACTGTCGGCGCTGCTGAGTCGACCGGCTTTTACAAGCTGGATCCCAAGATGAGAAACATTGGCGGAGAGCTGTACTGGAAAGACCTGGTATCCATTGGCGCCGCCAGGCATTCGGCAGAGACGCGGGCGATTGCCATCCGCGCCTTAGGACTCGTGCGCGAGCCGGCGCTGCGTCAAGCGATTGACCGCTGGCTTGGCGACACCGAGCCAGCGGTGCGGGCGGCGGCGACAGTGTTGCTTGCGGATTATCCTGGCCCGGTTACAGATCAGCAGCTGACCGTTCTTGCCGGAGATAACGAGCCGGTAGTACGCGCATGTGTCGCCCGTGCAATCGGTTTTTCACAGCGAAATAAATTAGCCGATCTGCTTGGCAGACTGCTGGCCAACACAGACGCCGAAGTTCGCCTCGCGGCTTCTATGAGTTTGCTCTCCTTGGCGCCAAGAAACGAGGCTGTCGCGCGGGTTATGCGGGCCAACCTGGAGAATGTAGAGTTTCAACCGCTTTTCCTCAACGCATTGGCGCGCGAAAACGCGGAGCCGTATCTTCCTGATTTGGTGAAAGCGGTGGAGCAAAAGACATATCCCGTAAATTGGATGGGCGGGCAAATTCCGGCATTAACGGCCTGGGAAATTCTTTTCAAGTACCTTCAGGCTCAGCCAGCCAAAACCCTACGCTCGGGCAAGCTGGACCGTTATCTCGACGCGCTGGAGCAGGTGGGCGACTATTCGTCTTCCGAGCCGAGTAGTATCTACGCGTTCTACATTCTCAGCGGCATGACCGACCGGGCAAAGAAGTTCCGGGAGAGGGCAACCAAGGCATCCCCGCTCGGCCTTGACTACTTTTTCAACCTGGTGGATCAAAATCCCACGCGTTACATACGGAAGTAGTCATGACACAACACGCCCTGCGGAGACATTAGAGAAGGCGGGCTTTCTTCCTTGCGGGCGGTTTTTGATGGGCGAAACTGTAACTTAACAGGTTAAGTATCGGTAAACACACTCCCTTTTTTTCTCCCTCAAGCCTAGTGTAAGCGCCAACAGGCAAGTGTCAGCTAGTCCACCTCGCCTATGACCTGGTCATTCAGGCGCTGTGAATGAACTGACCGTTGTTGACTGAACGCTTTCCCGCTCCGGTGGAGCGCAATGTTTATAGTTTATAGCTCGGAGCCGCTTCCCCCCTTAGCTCCGTCAGGAGCGGCGGCCGCTCGGATGCCGCTCCTGACGGAGCCAGGAGGCATTATTCATCGTATAGCTATAAACATTGCGCTCCACCGGAGCGAGGAAATACCCCGCTGTAAAACACGCCAGGATGAACAAACATTAGACGAAAACGTCTGAGGAGACATACATGACAAGAAAATTGGTCTTGGTCGGCATTCTCGCGTGTCTTTTGACTTCTTCTTCTGCACCCGCCCGAAACGCCGCAAATCTCGCAGTCACCCCAATTTCAATCTATGGCGCCTGGCATTGCGGCGACGATTTTTGCACATGGTCCAGAGTTCGTGATCTGACGGAGTTCGACAGCAAGAACCGTTGGCTGATCGATCGGGGCGATGGGATTCCGTCCGTCAATCTGGTGAACCTGAGTTTCGTTCATCCGCTGCGGTTGCTCAACAGAACAACCGATTCGCAAACCTTGGATGGCGTCCCGCGAGGCATGACGCAGGAGATAGTCAACTACTTCAAAAGCAGAAATATTCGCGTCATTCTGTCCATCGGCGGGATCACTTATGTCGATCCCTGGAATCAGGCGTTGGCTGCGAACGCCACACAGCTCGGGTTGAATGCGGCGGAGGTGGCTCAAAGATTAGGGGTCGGGATTGAAATAGATTATGAGGAGAACAGTAACCCGAACCTGGCCGGATTGCAGGCGTTCATTGACGCCTATCGTTCGGTCTTGCCGTATGACGCGACTGGGAATAATCACGCCGCACGGTTGACTATAGACCTGGCCGCTGGCGATCGATGGTTGATCGACATTACTCGCAAGGCGACGGCGGACTGGCTCCTCACTTCCACGCCGGTTCTGGATTACGCCAATGCGATGGTCCCGAATCGTCAGCCCAGCAGTTCCGGCGCGATAGCGAATTGGCAGGAGCACGTCGACGGCAAACCACAGTTCGGCCCGCCGATTTTACCGCTGGCCCCGGCTAAATTCACCGGAAGCGTCTACCTCGTCACTGGTCGAAGGCCCGCTCCGGAATGCGTGAATTTCTCCGGTTCGTTGATAAACAGCACGGGAAACTTTATTCAGACGGTCGCGCCCAATGGCGCCGGGACAACAAGCGGGATGCTCGGATTCATGTTTTGGGCGGCCGAATGTCAGGGGACGCGGAGTATCTGCACAACGCCGCCTAACAGCTGTGAGGGCGGAATAGGGGTTGGAGCTCAAACATACAATATACCTATCCCCATGCCACCCCTGCGTCAGCAGTAATTGCGGTCGCCGGCATATCACCTCGCCGTTGTGTAAGCTGAAAGTCGCTGAATTTCCAAGCCGAAGCGCTGCGGGTTTTCGCCCAGAATCGCCGCAGCAAAAAAGCGTGGCGTATAACGTCGGCTTTCTGCGCCCAAGGGAACGGAAAGCCGCGCGTTATTCTCCAGGAGCGTCCAAAAGTTGGTTGGTTGTAAGTTCATTGCTTTGAGCTCTTCAATCGCGCGGCCGACGCACGATTCTCCGCAGTTGTAAGCCAGCATTGCCAACGTCATGGCGTCCGCGTCTTGACCAAAGCGTCTCGTCAAATCCTCTAAATAACGCGCGGCGGCCTGGGCGATTTTGCGCGGATCGCAGCGTTCATCCTCCGGGGTCAATTGCAACCCATAGCGCTCGGCGGTTCCGGGCATGAAACTAAACAATCCTTTTGCGTCGGCATTGGATTTCGTGCACGGGTGATACTCCGTTTCGTTCATCGCGATATAAAGCCCTAAGACGCAATAGCGTAAAAGTGCGCGCGATTTTGCCACTTCTCTTGCGGGTTACCGAGCAGGCGTAGGAACGCCTCATGGACCACCGCCGTGGTCTGCAACGTATGCCCGGCGCGCTCACGTTTCATATAGCGATGCGCGAGTTTGCGCAGTTCGGCATAGACGAGCGGCGCCAATTGTTCCAGGGCGGCCGCATCGCCTTGGCTCCAAGCGATGAGTAATTGCGTCAACGCGCCAGGATTCCGTTTTGCCAATTCCGTCATTGCCAGCCCCCATCCGTTCAGCCACGCGCGCGGATTTTTTTACCGGCGAGTCGTCTTCACGTCGTATTTGTCGCGTTAGTTCATGAGGGCGGCAAAGAGCTGCGAGCGCAAGGCGCAAGCGCGCAAGAAACGCCTTGCTTTCTGAGTTTTTTTGCCGCTGCCAAAATTAGTGCGAGTCTACTCTCACACAACTTCTGTCGACAGTGTAACAAAACGATTGAAATGCTCAACCGCCTTTTTCGGACATTACAACAGCGGCCGATCGCAATGAGCGACGCCCAGAAACCATGAGAATCAACCACGAAGAAACGAAGGGAACGAAGAAAAAAATAGAAAATACCTTCGTGCTCTTCGTTTCTTCGTGGTTAAGTCTCTGAGGAGAATTCAAATGGTGAAACATTTTTCGAAGATCGCTATTCTTGCCACTGTCTGCTGTCTGCTCATTTATGGCTCATCAACCGGCGCGAAGGCGCAAACTTTCCAGCGGTTTTCGGCGGCTGAGAAACAAGCCTATGTGAACGAGAAGGCCCACCGCATCGGCGCCGCGATCACCGGACGTTCGTCTGATTTGTCGCCTGCTTACCTTGCGCTCGTCTCCGCGCAAGTCGAAGCCTATGCCGAACGTATCGGCTCCAACATTCACGACGTCGTCGGCCGGGAAGATCTGCGCCTGATCCTGGCGCGCGGCGTAAAGTATGCGCCGGCATTCGCTAAAATCTTCCAGGCGCGCAATCTTTCCCCGTTGGTCGGCATCTACTTGCCGCTGATGGAATCGGAATATCGCAATGACAGGGTAAGCTCGGCGGGATCGTCCGGGATGTTTCAATTTATGGAACAGACGGCGTCGCGTTTTGGACTCTCCTCCGAAGAACGCAACGATCCGGCGAAGGCTGCGGATGCGGCGGCGCGATATCTTTCCGAATTGCAAGAACGCTTTGCGGGTGACTTGTGGCTAAGTCTGCTCGCGTATAACCAGGGTGAGAACGCCGTCGAAAATCTGCTCGGCGCCGTCAGCGAAGCGCGCGGCGCCGCTTGTAGCATCTGCCTCTTGACCGAAAAGAAAGACTTTCTCGGAAAACACTTTCAAGGCGAAGGCGTGGTCTACACGCCGACGCTCATCGCCGCCGCCATCATCGGCGAACACCCACAGGATTTCGGCGTCGATATGCGACCTCTTTCGATGTTCACAGGCGCCAAATAACTCGGTCCGATTCATCTACAGCGTTTTTCACATGGGTGAATAGCCACAGAGGTCACCGCAGAACACAGAGAAATCATTAAATCCCCTCTGTGCCCTCTGTGCGCTGCGGTGGCTAGCAGTCTTCATATTAGACTTGTAACTGCGCCATCGCCTTCACCAGCGCCGTCTTGAACTTCGCCATCTCTTCACGCGCGCCAATGGTGATGCGCGCGCAGGTAGGCATCGCCGGCCAGACGCGGCCGATGTAGACCTTTTCTTTCTGCATCGCGCGAATCAGCCGCCTGGCTGGGACTTTGGCGTCGAGCATGAAGAAGTTGCTCTGCGAGGGGACGAAAGAGATGTTGTTCTTCTCCAGAAAAGCGAAGACGTCTTCGCGAATGTCTTTGACGATCCGGCGGCGTTCGGGTACGAGCGTCTTGACTTTGAGGCTTGCGATCGCCGCCGCGACCCCCGTTATGGGAAGCGCGCCCGCGCCGAACCTATCTAACCTTTCCAGCAGATCGGGCCGCGCCATAGCCGCGCCGCAGCGCAATCCGGCCATTCCATAAAGCTTTGAGAAGGTGCGCAATACGATCACATCTCTATCCATCGCGACAAGATCGGCGCCGGACTGCTGGTCGCAAAAGTGAATATAGGCTTCGTCGAGCAGCACAACTGCGCCTTCCGGCTTGTTGTTGACGAGGTATTCGATGTCTTCGCGCGGCGTGATGGTGCCGGTCGGATTGTTCGGATTGCAGATGTAGATCAATCCGGCCTCCTGCTCCTCAGCGGCTTTGACCATCGCCTTGACGTCGTGCGCCCAGGTTTGGGTCAAAGGAACGCGGATTACCTTGGCGCCGCGGAACGAAGCGCCTCGCGCCGCCGCCTCATAATCGGGGTTCGCGCTGATGAGCGGCTTGGTCGGCGTCGTGAAGGCCATCATCGCGCGATGCAGCGGGTCGCTCGATCCGGCGAAGGCTTGAACGTAGTTCACATCGAGGTCTTCAGCCTCAGCCAGAATCTGCTCCAGTTCATCGGTCAACTCATAGGAATAACGCCCGCCGTTCTTGATGACCTTGCCGGCGGCTTCCACCGCCGTCGGGCACGGCCCCAGCGGGTTTTCGTTGGCGTTGATCTTGACGGCGTCCGGCGGCAGTTGGCCGATTTTGGAGAGCTGCGCGAAAGCCAGCGACGATTCGTTGTAGAAAGGCAGCGCCGCGACGCCGGCCAATGCGGACGCCATCCGCGTGAACGCGCGACGGGAGACGTGAGGTAACTCACGATGATCTGAACTGAATTGATGTTCGTGATTGCGCTTTTTCATATTGTCATCCTCAGAAAATCCCTGGTCGCGCATCACTTCCAACCTGCAGGCTTCAATCACTCTACAGACGATAGAATCTGGCGCGCTCATAAGCGATGCGCGCCCAGGGGAGATCTTTATTATTTCAGAGTGTCGGGGCCGACGACATGAAGGCTCCTCCGGAAATCAGTTCGTAGTCCCGCCTTTAGGCGGAAGCCTTTAGCGTCGCGGGATGGATATGCAACCGACGTTCCGCATAAAGGCGGGACTACGAACTACGCTTATCATTCTTTCAAGGCGTCGCAACGCGACATGAACAACTCCTTCAGCCTTAATCAACCGGCTTGTCATTGCGGCGGTAGATCAAGAGATATAAAAGCCCGGGGCGCCAATCCCGCTTAAAATTCCACCCGCAGTCCGAATTGCCACTGGCGCGGCGTCGCCAGCCGGTAGAGGCCGGTAATCCTGCCTGCCGCTCCGGGACAATCCACACAAGCGCCGTTCCCAGTCGGGTTTGCAAGGTTCATATGGTTCGCGAAGTTGTATGACTCGGCGCGGAATTGCGCCTTGAACCGTTCGGTGATCGCGAAGCTCTTGAAGAACGAGATGTCCCATTGCGAGAACGACGGGCCGAGCAATCGGTTGCGGCCCACGTTGCCGAACACGCCTCGCGCCGGACGACGCCACGGGCCGTCAACCTGGCCGTTGGTCGTGAGCGGGGCGGATGTGATCTTGAACCATGCGTCGCGGCTCGGGTTGTCGGAACGCCAGTCGCCCACCAGGTCGGGCCGGCACCAGCCAGTGTCGCGGTCGGCGTTGCAATCGCGATAGGTCGGAGTGAACGGCAAACCGCTCTGCCACTGGTAGATCGTGTTCACCTGCCAGCCGCCCACGATGAAATCACCCAATTTATTCGCGCCGCCGAGGTACTTCTTGCCCTTGCCGAACGGCAGTTCATAAATCCCAGAGAGGAAGAAAACGTGGCTGCGCGTGTTGTCGTTCGGGCCGTAAGCCTGCGTCGCGTCAATGTTGTAGTAGGTGTTCGTGTAGTTGAACGACCGCGACCAGGTGTAATGACTCATCACCGAGAAGCCTTTCGAGAAACGCTTGTCGGCCTTGAGCTGCAGTCCGTGATAGTTGTTACTGGCGTCCGAGCCGTAATAACGGAAGTTCTGAGACCAGCCGAACTTCTGGAAGAACGGCTTGCGCTGATTGAGGGACAGCGTCCCAAAGCCCTGAACCGTAGCCTGGTTGAAGTCGTAATCACCGCCGTTGCCGGCGAAGACGTGCGTGCCCTTCGTGCCCACGTAAGCGGCCTCGACCGAGATGTCGCCGCGCAGTTGGCGCTGCACCGTCACGTTCCACTGGTCGCTCGTCGGCAAGCGCAGCGTCTCCGGCAGGATGAACGCCGTCACCCCGTTCGGCAGGAGCGGGCGGCCGTTCGGCCCTTTGGGCTGGCCGTTGAGGATCGTGTCCGGGTTGAGCGGCTGCGGCCCTTGCGCGAGTGTGAAGACCGAGAGGAAATTCTGCGCGGGCTGATTCGACTGGATCGCCAGCACAGGCAAATTCTGCGTGACGTTGTGGCCGAAGACCGAACCGAACACGCCGATGTCGAAGCCACGCCCGAAGCCCAGGCGCACGACGGTCTTTTCGGTCACGCGGTAGGCGACGCCGAGGCGCGGCGCGAAGGTCGTGAAGGTTCCTCTCTGATTAAGGTCCAAACCCACACCATCGCTGCCGGCCATCAGCACTTCGCCCGTGTCAATGTCCACGAAACCGCCCTTGCCTGCGCCAGTCACAGTTTGCGGGCGGTAAAGTTCCCAGCGCCCGCCGAAGTTGATGGTGAGGTTCTTCGTCGCGCGCCAGGTGTCCTGGCCGAAGAAGAACCACCGGTTCTGGCGCTCTTCCGCGTCGAGTGTGTTGCTGACGTAACGCTCGAAGCGGCTCACGTCGCCGAGCAGGAATGACGCCAGCCCGGCGCCGCCTCCGATGATAGGCTCTCTCTCACCGGTGACGGGATTTATCCGGAAGCCGGTCACACCCTGCGTGCGCGCCGCGTCGAAGTTGAGTTCTCCGGCGCGGTGGCGATCTGACGGGACGCGCAGATTATATGCGCGTCGGATATCGGCGCCGAACTTGATAGTGTGGTTCCCGCGCAGGTTCGTCCAGTTATTGACGAATTGGACTTGTCGTTCGTTCTGCCGCAGCGGACAGTTGCAAGCCGAGACGCCTAGCGCATAGCCGAAGTTGAAGCCTGCTACGCCGTTGATGAAGAAGCCCGGCATGCCGCCAGTGAAATCGTCGTTGTTGAGGCCCGGAAGGCCCGCGTCCTTCGCCGGAGTGGTCTGCGCCTGCCCCGGATCAACGCTCACGCGGTAACGGTAGAAGCCGAAGCGAAAGTCGGTCGTCCAGTTTGCGTTCAGCGTATAGTCGAAACCGGAGGCTATGCTCTGGTTTCGCGTCTTCGATTCGCCGGAGAAGGTTGAGTTTGGGTCGAAGCCGACGCCGCCGCCGGCGCTGCCGAAGACGCCCGGCGAGATTAGAAGGTAATCGGCGAAGCTGTAACGCCCGAAGGCGTGCATCCTTTCGCTCACGTAATAGTCCCAGCGCGTGTTGGTCAGGTCTTCGTCGAACTTGACCGTGCCCGAACCGACGAAGTTCGGCAGATCCGGCGAGGTCGGCGTGAAATTCGGCAGCGGGATGAACTTGTTGAGCAGGGCGAGAGCCTGCGGCGAGAGGCGATTGGACGGGATTACATTCTGCCTCCCGTTGAATTCGAACTGAGCTCGGTTAGCAGGGGCCGTGTTTCCGGCCGGATCGAAGATCGGCACGCCCGTCGTTGAGAAGTCGCCCGCGCGCTCGGCCGCCGTCGGCACGCGCATCAGAACCGAACCGCCGATGTTGCGGCGCGTGCCCTGGTAATCGGCGAACCAGAACAGTTTGTTGGCAATGATCCTTCCGCTCGCGGCGCCGCCGAACTGATTGAGCTGGGTCACCGGGATGAAGCGGTCAGTGCCGCGAATCTTCTGGAACTGAGTGAACGGGTTGCGGGCGTTGAAGTGGTCGTTGCGCAGGAACTCGAACCCGACGGCATGGAAATCGTTCGTACCGGAGCGCGTTTGCGCGCTCACCACCCCGGCGTTCGCGCCGAATTCGGCGTCGTAATTGGCCGTCGTGACCTTGGCCTCGGTCACCGATTCGAGCGTCGGATTGATGACGATCAGGCCGAGCATCGAGTCGTGGTTGTCAGTGCCGTCGAGCAGGTGCGACGTGCCCGCGAAGCTCTGGCCGTTGACGACCTTACGAAACGAACCTTGCGGGTCTTCG
The DNA here is from genome assembly GCA_035275805.1 of Blastocatellia bacterium. Lineage (GTDB taxonomy): Bacteria > Acidobacteriota > Blastocatellia > RBC074 > RBC074 > JAJVID01. The sequence goes on along the minus strand of DATEMG010000481.1, from coordinate 5,400 downwards.
CTAGCGGCGGTCTGTCCCGGAAAGGCCGTCACGCCCGGCGTGAAGACTTCAACCGCCGTGAACCTCCGATTGGGGATCGGCAGATTGGTCACGGCCTTTTCGGTGAACATGACAGCCACGTCGCTGCGTTCGGTCTTCAGCAACGGGACCTCCGCGCTGATTTCCAGGACTGAAGTGACTTCGCCGACCTCCAGCTTCACATCAATCCGCGCCTCCTGATCCACCGAGACTGAGACTGTCTGCGAGACGGTCTTGAAGCCGACGGCTTCGACCCGCACCTTATAGGTTCCGGCGATCAGAAAACGTTGAGTGAAGTTGCCGTCATCATTGGTCGTTGTGTTGAAATTCACCGAACGCTGAGTGTCGGTGATCACCACCTTCGCATTCGGCACTGCGGCTCCTGACTGATCAAGCACTGTGCCGACGATGTTGCCGTACACCGCCTGTCCGAAGGCTTTCGGCCCGAGCAGCGCGAGCGAGACGAAGCAGATTGTAACAATAGCCTTTCGCATAATCGCGACCTCCCTGAAGAGTTACTGCGAACATTCGGTTGAAAGAGGGACGCCTCTTCCCCTGATTTTTGAGCGATCAAATTGTGCGGATAACAGACTTCGTCGAACTCCGGTGGATACCTCGCCACCCGAGCTTGAGTTTGCAAAGAGCCTTCTTGTAAACCAATCGCCAGAAAACTTCGGCGGCGACCCATACAATGCGCGTATGGATCAGTACCGCGAGCGGTAGCGAGCGCGCCTCACGTTAAGCCACGCTCGCTACCGCTCGCGATACTGATCAGGCGAAGCGTAAACTGATTCGATCAAAAGGCGGCAAAAGCCGCTCAGAATGTGAACTTGAGCCCGAATTGAACCTGCCGCGAGGTCGTAACCGTCGAGGTGATTCTGCCGGCGGTCGGCGCAATCGCCCCCTGCGCGTTGGTGAAAGCGATCTGGCCCGAAGGCACGGCGAAGTTCGGATGGTTCGGCAGATTGAATACCTCGGCGCGGAACAGCAGCGAGCGCGATTCGCCCAGCGCGAAGGATTTGCCGATCGAAGCGTCAACGTTCACCAATCCGGGACCTATCAGAGTGTTGCGCCCGAGCGTGCCGCGCGTGTTCGCAGGTGGCAACACAAACGCGTTCACGTCGAAATAACGGTCAGGGCCGCCAAGAATCGGGTTGGAGGACGCGCCCGATTTCAGATTCGGACGCTCGTTCGCCGAGAAGCTCGTCGTGTTCAGATTGCCTGAACGATTGAAGCCTAGCCGCACTGTGAACGGCGTGCCCGAATGAATCGACGTGATGTTGTTCAACTGCCACCCTTTCACCAGCGCCCCGGCAAGACCTTTCAAGTTCCGCCCGAACGGCAGATCGTAAGTCCAGTTGAAGGACAGATTGTGTTTGACGTGGAATGCCGACAACCCGCGATCAATGGTGCGGTCGTACCAGTCCAGCCCGTACTGCACGACGTTGCCGAAATCCTGCGAGTTGATTCCGCTCGAATCGTCAATCGAGCGCGAGAAAGTGTAAGACAACTGCGCGCGCAAACCCGCCGAGTAGCGCTTGATGACGCTCAGTTGCGCGGAATGATAAAACGATTGCGCGTCGGTCACGCGCTGCCAAATGCCGGTGAAGTTCGGGTTGCGGCGACCCGCAGTCGGGTTGTAGGTTTTCACGCCATTAACGATAGATTCAGGCGCCAGGTTGGCGTCTCCGAGGCGAATCAAATGATTGCCGCGCGAGCCGGCATAGGCGACCGTCACATCGACGTTGCCCGGCAACGAACGCTGCAGACTCAGGTTGAATTGCATGACGTAGGGCGTCTGCAGATCGAAGTTGACCGTCTGCAACTGCGCGCGGATCGGCGCGTTCGGATTGAAGCCCTGCGTGATGACCGGAAAGGGAGGGTTATTGATCGAAGTACGCGTCGTGAACGGGGGGTTGAGGCTGCCTGAGAAGAAATAGTACTTCGGCAGAATCTCGTCATAAAAGATTCCGAAGCCCGCGCGCACCGACGTCTTACCATTGCCGAAGGGGTCCCACGCGACGCCGATGCGCGGCGCGAAGTTTTTGAGTGAAGGGTTATTGTGCCACGGATCACCGACCGTGAGCTGGCTATCGCTCACGTTGCGCAGGTTTGAAATCTTGCCGTTGACTTCGGTCGGAACAGTGACGAACTCGTACCGCAAGCCGAGATTGAAAGTCAGATTGCTGCGGAATTTGTAATCGTCCTGAACGAAGAAGCCGAAGAGCGATTGGCGATAGCCGCGCACCGGATCAACCAGCCCGGGCAGAGCCACGTCGGCGCTGCGCGCCCGTCCCTGTAAAAACAACTCAAGGCTGTCGAAGTTGAGCACGCCGCCGCGCTGGCTGACAGTGTTCTGATTGAACTGAAGGCGCTGCCCCTGTGCGCCGAGCCTTAAAGCGTGCGCGCCGCGGGTCAGGAAGAGAGTGTCGCCCCACTGGAAGTTATTCAAGCGATCCAGGCGAGGCAGGCGGAAATCGCCCCCCAGTTCAGTCACCACGCCCGAAATCGAGATGTATCCGGGTGGTTCGCCGGGCACGAACGCAAGGTTCGCGGGGATGTCAACCGTGCGGACATTGTCGGCTTCCTGCACCGACCGGTTGAAACCGAAGCGCGCGGTGTTGAGCGTTCCGGGAGAGAAGGTGTGTTGATATTCCAGCGTCATGTATTGATTGCGCGAACGCTCTTTGGTGAAAGCGATCGGCGGCTTGTTGAAAGCCTGGCGATCGACATCGCCGTTGTCGAACGTGTAACGTCCCCACAGGTTGTCACGCGACGATAGCTGATGGTCAATGCGCCCCTGGACGAATTGTTCTTTGGTCGGCTGCGACTCTGTGAAGAGAAATTCCGCCACGCCTCCTCCAAGGTTGCGTCCGTTCGGCAGCGGGAAGAAAGTTTGCAGATAGGCCGGAATCGCCGGGTGCAAGGCGCCAGGGGGCCTGCCGGGCAACCTGCCCTGGCGCGCGTCGGCGTCGGGCACGTTCGAGACGCCGGTGACGCCCAGCCGTTCGATCAGCGCTTCATAGGCGGCGAAGAAGAAGGTCTTGTCTTTGCGAATCGGTCCGCCGATGGCGCCGCCGAATTGATTGCGTTTGAAAGCGGGGATCTCCTTATCCGCCGGGTCGAAGAAGTTTTTCGCGTCGAACGCTGAATTGCGATGAAATTCGAAGAGCGACCCGGTGAACCTGTTCTGGCCTGAGCGTGTGACGGCGTTGATCACGCCGCCGGCGGATCGTCCGAATTCGGCCGAGTAAGCGTTGGTTAAGACCTGAAATTCCAGGACCGCCTCGACGCCGAGCAGTACGCCCGCCACCGAACCCGGCGTTTTATTGTATACGTTGTTGATGTCGGTGCCGTCGAGCAGAAAATTGTTCTGCTCCGGGCGCGCGCCGTTGATCGATATCTTCGGCGTACGCCCGCCGACCGGATCGTTGCCGGCGGCCAACGCCGGGGTCACGCCTGTTTGCAGCAGGGCGAGTTGTTGAAACGAACGCCCGTTGAGCGGCAAATCGCGGATCTCCTGATTGGTGACCAGTCCGCTCAACGCCGCGGAGACTGTATTGACGGTCGTCGCCGCGCCTTCGACTGTCACAGTGGTCTCGATCTGGCCGATCGTCAACGTCGCGTCGATTATGGCGTCCTGGCCTACGGCAAGCGAAACGCCTCGCCGCAGCAACGGCTGAAAGCCCGAGGCGGTAACGCGAACTTCGTAATCCCCCGACGGCAGCAACGGCGCGCGATAGCGGCCTTCGGCGTCAGTGACGGCGCTGTGCGTCACGCCAGTGCCGACATTGCGGACTTCGACTACCGCGTTGCGCACGGCCGAGCCGTTGGAGTCGGTGATTGCGCCTTGAATGCTCGCGCCGACGGTTTGCGCCGAAACGACAGTTCCTGAAAGCAACGGCGCGACGACCGCGATCAACAGTTCCCTGACGAGTCTTCTTGCGTTCATCGGTGAGTCCTCCTTGAAGATCAACTCAATGCGTCTGAAAGTTGCTGCGCAAGACGGCGTCTTACGCCTGTTTGAGTAACGCTAAATTAAGACCTTCGGGATAATCAGACTTCGTTGAATTCGGGTTGATACTTCGCCACGCCCTCGCATCCGTTCAATGCGCCCTCCCGCAATTCCATCACCATGAAAACTTCGTCAGCGACGTCATACTCAGATTTTATACCGAACCTGCTCGCCGGAACGAATCCGAAACGGGGGTAATATTCGGGATGACCGAGAACGACCACATATGGATGGCCCTCCTCTCGGCACCGCCTCAACCCGTGTTCGACGAGGATAGAGCCTATGCCTTGATTCTGCCTTTCAGGAATAACAGCCAGCGGCGCCAATCCGACGCCTGTCAATCCGGCCCCTTTTGTTTGAATCGCCACCGGGCTGAAAAAAATGTGTCCGACGATGAGGCCGTCGTCTTCCGCGACCAGCGATATTACCGTCTTGCCGTTTCGCCGCAGCGCGTCAACAAGGTCCGCCTCCGCCGCGCCGCCGAACGCCCGTCGGTTGACGATTCGGATCGCTGGGTTGTCTTCCGGTTTTTCGGGGCGAACGGTCATCACTCGTATTTCTTCAGTTCAAGCTTTGCGATCGATTCCCGATGGACTTCGTCGGGGCCGTCGGCCAGTCGAAGCGTGCGCTGGTGCGCCCAGGCGTTGGCCAGGTGGAAGTCCTGGCTGACGCCGCCGCCGCCGTGGGCCTGCAGCGCGCGGTCGATCACCCGCAAGGCCATGTTCGGCGCGACGACTTTGATCATGGCGATCTCGGCGCGCGCCGCCTTGTTGCCCACCGTGTCCATCATATAAGCCGCCTTGAGCGTGAGCAGCCGCGACTGCTCTATTTCGATCCGCGATTCGGCGATGTCGGCGCGGATCGTCCCCATCTCGGCCAGAGTCCTGCCGAACGCGACGCGTTGTTTGACGCGGCGGCACATCGCTTCGAGCGAGCGTTCGGCCATCCCGACAGTGCGCATGCAATGGTGGATCCGCCCCGGCCCCAGGCGTCCCTGCGCGATCTCGAAGCCGCGCCCCTCGCCCAACAGGATGTTCGACGCAGGCACGCGGACGTTTTCAAAAGTGACCTCGGCGTGGCCGTGCGGCGCGTCGTCGTAGCCGAAGACGTTGAGCATCCGTTTGACCGTGACGCCTTTCGCATCCATCGGGACCAGAATCATCGACTGCTGCTTGTGCGTGGGGGCCGACGGGTCGGTCTTGCCCATGAAGATCGAGATCTTGCATCGCGGGTCGCCCGCGCCAGAAGTCCACCATTTGCGCCCGTTGATCACATAATCATCGCCGTCACGCGTGATTGACGACTGAATGTTGGTCGCGTCGGACGAGGCCACGTCGGGTTCGGTCATCGCAAAACATGACCGAATC
>DATEMG010000480.1:0-2482 GCA_035275805.1 Blastocatellia bacterium | reverse complement strand
CCATCGATCTATGCCCAGGCCGCTCACGCTCCACGTACCGTACGCCGTCCCAGGCCGACTAAAACGAATACTCTAAACGCCGTCCGCTAATTGCTCAAGTGGCGTCGCAACACTCATGCCACTTGATTCTCTCGACGCCTTTCGTGACCACTTTGCAGGCGATGGATGATGGATGAGACGTTTTCCATTTCCCATATTACATTCGGCGTTCGTCATAGGGTAAGGATCGATCTGCTAATGACGAACGCCGAATGTAATATGGGAAATGGGAAATCTATTTCGCCGGACGAAACACCCCGACCTGGTATGTGACGCCGAATGTGACGCCGCCGCTCTCGCTGCGGGGGTAAAGTCCCCTGATTCCGGCGACGTCCCAGGTCAGTCCGCCTGCGCGGATGCGGACGCCGAGGCGGGCCGCCCCGTCCGATTCGGTTCCGAGCGGAGCATTTTTGCGCGTGCTGTAGCGCCCGTTGACTTCAGTGACCAGCGTCAAACGGCTGATGATCTCATAGGTGGCCGCCAGACCGAAAAGCGCCACGTCGTTTTGGGTGAATGGGCTGATATTCCCTGAGGCGTCGATCGGCGATGAGAGGATGCCCAGACCGAGGTTGCCGATAATTCGGGCTTTGCCCAGGCTCTTAGCCACGAGCGCCGCCGCGAAGAAATTGGTCTGATTCAACCCGATGCCGCGCGATTGATTCGAATTCGGCAGTTCCACCCCAAACCGAAAGCCGAGGCCCGGGGCGCGGCGGGTTTCGCCGCGCAATTTGATCTTAGTCGCCAGAAAAAAATCGCCGGTGTCGCGCGTCGAATTTGCGCCGCTCAATTGCAAGGGGACCGCGCTCGAACGGAATTGCCGATTGATGTCGAGGAAGTTCTGGATCACGCCTCCGGCCTCGACCTCGACGTTTGACGCGAGGCCGAAAGTCAGTGACACGACGCCCAGCCGCGCCAGATCGCCGTTCAGACCGGAGAGGGGGTAATCCTTGTCCTGCAAAAAATCGAAGCCGGCTTCAAATCGCACGGCGCCCGGTTTAACGGGCTGGACATCCTCGGTGACCAGGGGGCGCTGTTGCGCGAACGCCGGCAGACTTACTAAGGCTAAGAAGACGATCGCGTAGGCCATACGCCAGGCGCGGTGTGTTTTATTCATTGTTTTACCTCACGAACAATGCGGAACCCGATGTCGGAACGAGTCATTTTTGGTAAGAAATAGCTTCTCTCGGCGGCGCGGCGCGCGACGCTGCCGAATCCGAAGCCCCCTCCGCGAATCACTTTCGCCTCGTCCTCGCGCCCCAGCATTCTGTAGCGCTTCCCGCGGGCCGGCCCTTGAGGGTTGATGCGCTCGCGGAGCTTGTAATAATCGTGGTCATACCAATCTGAACACCATTCCCAGACCCTTCCGGCAGATTTGTACTTTTCGCTACCCTGTTTCGCCGCCTTCTCCCATTCCGCTTCGGTAGGCAGACGGTAGCGATGTCCGGTCTCTACCGAGAACCATTCACAGAAGGCCACGGCGTCTTCCCAACTAACGAAGACGACGGGAAAGTCGTCCTGCCCTTCGGGGTAATTATTCCCGTCCCACCCATAATCGAGTCCCTGTGGCGCCGGTCGCCCGGTGTCGTCAATGAAAAATTTGTAGAGCCGGTTGGTCACTTCGGCTCGCGAGATTTCAAATTCTGACGTGGCGACTTGATGGGAGGGGCGCTGATCTTTCGCGCCCCGGTCGTCGCCGCACATGAATGGGCCTTCGGGGATGCGGAGCATTTCCATATCGAGGCTGCGTTTGAGTTCGATGTTGACCATGGCGGTTTCCTTGGCCTTCACGACCACGGTCTCGCTCCACTCTTTGAACCCGGGTTTGATCGCGCGTAATTGGCGCACGCCGGGCGCTACTTCGATAATAAGCCTGACCTGCCACGGCATCGTCGTAAACCGCTGTGTTTCATCGATGAGGATTTCGGTTCCTGGCTCGTCCACGATCAAAGCCAGACGCCCTGCCGGGGGCTTTTTCTTTAACGGCGGCTCGAATTTCGTCGAAGCCACGCTCATTACGAAGATTTCGCGCCACGGCTCGTAGCCCTCCGCGAAAATACCCAGCTGATGATCGCCGGGCGCGAGTCTGGGCACGGTCAGTTCGCCGCGCGCGCCCACGACTCCGCGCCGTTTGCCGTCTACTTCGACCGCCGTCCCCGGCGGGGCGACGATGGTCAAATTTGCCCTTACCACCTTTGATTTTGGCGACTGCGCTCGATTGGACGCGGGTTTACTGGGCTTGTCCCCCTGGGTGTTACCGGCGGGCTTGGCTGGCTTGGCGGCGGATTTATTCTTATCTGTTCGGGTCGGCCTGGGCGCTTCGCGACCTGCCGGGTTTTGCGCAAAGGCGCCCAGAGAAAAAATGAGAATGGAGAAGGCGGAAGAAACGAAGAGGATCGAGGATCGAGGATCGAGGATCGAGTAACGCGTTGCGATCCTCGATCCT
>DATEMG010000479.1:0-7092 GCA_035275805.1 Blastocatellia bacterium | reverse complement strand
CAACCGCTGAAGCTCCGCGCGCAACTCGGCCGCGCTTCCATACCGCGACTCACGATCCTTCACCAGCATCTGGCAGATTATCCGCTCCATCTCCGTCGGCAAACCTGGCCTCAACTGGTTGACCGGCGGCGGATCACTCCGCAGTATCGCGGCGATCGCGTCAATCGCCGTCTCTCCATCGAAGGGGCGGCGCCCGGCGACCATCTCATACAGCATCACGCCCAGGCTGAAGATGTCCGTGCGATGATCTACCTTTTGCCCACGCGCCTGCTCCGGGGACATATAATCGACCGTCCCCATCACCAAGCCCGGCTCCGTGCTCAACCGGGACACCGTCTCCGCCATTGCATCAGACTCTGACGTCGCCGCTGGCCGCTCTGTGAACCTGGCCAGGCCGAAATCGAGGACTTTGACCAGACCGTCGGGACGCGCCATCACATTCTCCGGCTTGATGTCGCGATGCACGATCCCCGCCGCATGCGCGGCAGCGAGCGCGCCGGCCACCTGCCGCGCCACGTCGAGGGCCGCGGTCAGGCTCAGCGTCTCGCGCCGCATCTGATCCCGCAGCGTCTCGCCGTCGACAAACTCGCTGACGATGTAATGAGCGCCATCCGCTTCGCCAATTTCGTGAATGGTCAGGATGTTCGGATGGTTGAGCGCAGAGGCCGCTTTCGCCTCACGCTCGAAACGTCGCAGGCGATCCGGATTCTGGATGAAGGCGGAGGGCAGCGCTTTGAGCGCCACCTTGCGTTCGAGCCTGGTGTCCTCGGCCAGGAAGACTTCTCCCATTCCCCCCCGGCCGAGCAGGCTGATGATCTGGTAAGGCCCGATGCGCCGCCCGACCGGAGGCTGATTGCGGTCATTGTTCATCAACCCCTCTTCCTCCTCAAAAATTGGCGAGTCCATGAAGCTGCCCTCCCGCTCGTGAGCGGAAAGCAATCGCTCGACTTCCACGCGCAACTGCTCGTCGTCGCCGCAGGCTTTTGCCAGGAAGCTTGCCCGCGCCTCTCCCTGAAGCTCCGCAGCCTCATGGAACATGGCGCCCAGTTTTTTCCATCGTTCAGGCGTCATCGCTATTCATTGCTGATCTCGCTGCGCAGCCAGGCCCGAGCCATGCTCCAATCGCGCTTGACTGTGGCCGGCGAAATGCGGAGCGCTTCAGCTGTTTCTTCAATCGTCAACCCGGCGAAATAGCGCATCTCCACGATCCGCGACTTCTGCGGGTCCAACGCCTCCAACCTGCTGAGCGCGTCGTCGAGCGCGAGCAGGTTGACGTCGCGTTCTTCGGCCAGGCGATCCAATTTGCTCAGCGACAATAGATACTCGCCCCCGCCCCGTTTGGCCGCCCGCCGGCCTCTCGCGTGTTCGACCAAGATGTGGCGCATACGCACGGCGGCGATGCCGAAAAAGTGCGCCCGGTTCTGCCAATCTATGTCCTTTTCATTCACCAGCCGCAGGAAAGCTTCGTTAACCAGGTCGGAGGGCTGAAGTGTGTGGCTAGGGCGTTCCTGGCGCAGGTAATACCTGGCCAGTCCTCGTAGCTCACCGTAGATCTGCCTCGCCAATTCATCGAGCGCCGCTTTGTCGCCGTCGCGCCACTTGACGAGCAGTTGAGTTATGGTTGCCGGGGGAGCCATCAAATCCTCTATTGAAAGCCAGGGTTCTAGAGCGGATTGCAAAAGAGTGTACTGGCAGGCGATTGGTTTAATCGTCCGAGTTGCGGCGCGGTACTGACGGGAGCGGTAGCGCCGGGTCACTGGCGCGTGGGTCACTACCGCTCCCGTCAGTACCGGAGCGCTCCTTCCCGTACATCCAATTGAAAACCGATCTAGTCCGCCGCGGGCCGAGTCGGATTCCACAATCACGCTCAAAAAAAAATCAGGCCGGTTGAGCCGATTCGCCGAGAGTTTTCGCCTTCCCGAATGAGCGATCCGAATTCAACTGATGATGCGCGGCGAGGGGGAATTCTACGGCGCCGTAGCGAAGTCGGCAATGAAGGGGGCGCCGAGCCGCCTACGCCCGGCTGCGGCGGAAACCGCCGCGGCGCGCTCAACCTTATGATTTCTAACAACCATTAGCCATTTGGGAGACGAGATTATGAAAAAAGTATTTGGGGTCACACGCTCAACTTCAAGACTTCGTTATGTTCTGTCGCTGAGCCTGGCGCTCTGCGCGTTATCGCAGCAATCGGTCTGGTCACAAGACCTCACTGCGCCGCTACACGAAGACGCCAGACTCTGCGGCTTCTTCCCCTGTCCACGTCATGAGCGGCAGGTCGAACCGAACGCGGGCAATTGGAAGACCTGGCTGCTTGACGACGTCCGTCAGGTACGGCCGCATGCGCCGCCGTCGAGACCGATCTCGGAGCGGGAGATCGGCGTCTTAAAGCGCCTCTCGTTCCATCGTGACGCCGCGGCGATGGACCTGATCAACTACTGGGACGCGGGCTCCCCTTCATTTCGCTGGAACGAGTTCGCGGTTGATCAGGCGATCAAGAATAATCTGATCGGGCCCTCGGCGGCGCGCATGATGTCGTCGCTCAACGTGGCGATCTACGACGCGATGGTCGCCGCCTGGGACTCGAAATATCTGTACCGGCGTCCTCGGCCGAGCGACCTCAGCCGGTCATTGACCACTGCCATTCCGAACCCGCGCAGCCCGTCTTACCCTTCCGAGCATGCCGTGGCGGCGGGAGCGGCCTCAGCCGTGCTTGCATTCTTCTTCCCGCAGCAAGCGGCGTTTTTCAACGCGAAGGCTGAAGAGGCCGGCCACTCGCGGCTGCTGGCCGGCGTGCAATATCCGAGCGACGTGCAGGCAGGCCTGGAGTTGGGACGCGCGGTGGCTCAACTCGTCATCGCGCGCGCGCAGAACGACAACTCGGACGCGGTTTTCAACGGGACGATCCCACAAGGCGCTTGTAACTGGAAAGGAACAACCCCATTCCTCCCGATGGCCGGGACGTGGAAGACCTGGATACTTTCTTCGGGCAGTCAAATCAGACCCGGCCCGCCTCCGTCCTGCGATTCCGCGCAGATGGCCACAGAGCTTGCCGAGGTGAAGAACTTCGCGCGCCCGATTCCAGCTGCGGGCCCTTCTTTCGCCACAACTCGGTTAGCCTTCTTTTGGCAGGGGACGGCGTCTTTCATCAAACCGTGGAATGACCTGATCAGTCAGAAAATCTCGGAGTACCGGTTGGACGCCAACCCTCCGCGCGCGGCCCGCGCCTACGCGCTGGTCAGCATCGGTTATTACGACTCACTGATCGCGTGTTTTGAGGCCAAGTACCATTACTGGTCGATCCGTCCGAACCAACTCGACCCTACTCTGACCACACTTTTCCCGAATCCGTCTCACCCGAGCTACCCGTCGGCGCATGCGGCGCTATCGAGCGGGCAGGCGGAAGTGTTAGCCTATCTGTTCCCGCGTGACGCTGAAGCCATCAGAAAGCTCGCTGCGGAGGCCGCCGATTCGCGTCTCTGGGCGGGCATACATTTTCGCAGCGATCTCGATGTCGGATTGTCGCAGGGTAGGCAAGTGGCGTCGTTGATTATCGATTGGGCTAATAACGACGGCTCGCAATAAGTAGGGGGTAATGGAACACGGATGACACGGATAAAACGGATTATCGCGGATAAGAATTAAATGAGATCAGCGTGAATCCGCTCCATCCGCGTTATCCGCGTTCCATTGAACTAGTGTCTATGAGGAACCACAATGGAAAATGACAGCTATCAAGCAGGACTCGCCTGGCAAACCGAGATTTGGAATCGGATGTCGGATGTTTACATGCGCGAAATCGATCGGCGCTTCGTTCCGGTGATCGAACAGGTCATCGCCCGCGCCGGCTTGACGCCGGGCGAGCGGGCCCTCGACATCGGCGCCGGAACCGGCGCTGTAGCCCTCATGGCCGCCACACTTGTAGCGCCGGGCGGGCGCGTCATGGGGATCGATATCAGCTCCGAGATGCTCGCGTTCGCCCGGCGCCGCGCGGAGGAACTCGGCCTCGACGACGTCGGTTTCCGTGAAGGGCGCGCCGAGGCCATCCCGGCCGCCGACGCCGCCTTCGATGTGGCGCTGGCCTCGTTGAGCCTGATGTACGTCATTGACCGTGACGCCGCGGCGCGGGAGATCGCGCGGGTAATCAGGCCTGGCGGCCGCCTTGTCGCCGCCGTGTGGGCCGGGCCTGAGCAGTGTGACATCGTGAGGTTTCAGCAAATCGTCGGCAGTTTCGCGCCCACGCCGCCCGTGCCCGGAGTCAGCCCGTGGGCCTTGGCAGACCCGGCCCCCTTCCTGGCCCAGTTAGCTGCCGCCGGCATTGACGCCCGGGTAGAGACTGCGACTCTCGGCTTTTCTTTCGATGATTTCGCTTCAATTTGGGAGGCGTTGGCCGGCGTGACTGTTACGAAACTCGCGGCTGAACGACGGGAGGCGGCCAAGGCGGCGGTGATGGCCGCAATGTGGCCGAACGGCGATGGCCCGCGCCATTTCCGCAACGCGACTCATTTCATCACAGGTCGGAGGCGATAACAGCCTTCACTCTCGAACCTCGTCCGAAATCGCGCCGATAGCCTTCCTTCGGTCGCCGTAATCCTTTCCGAATTTTCCGAGCCAATTCCGAACTTTTCTGACCGCGCGGAGAATGCCCGGCCCGCGCGGGATCACTGCTCTCGCCTGGTTCAATCGGAGCCGCGATGCGAGGCGGAATTTTATCCGAACAATTGCATTCATCAAGAGCTTGTGCGAAAACATCGGCCACACGCCAATCATTTGAAATCAAGAATTGTGTCCCCAACCGCGACGCGGACACGGCGTTCGCATCAAGACCCGGAGTCGAAACAGATACAATGATCTACGAACACATCACGAATTTTGCCGGTAAACCCGTAAAAACTTGGGAGGCGCAAACGGGAATACAAGACCCTGAAGGCGCCTGTTACGCGTTGCGGTTGTCGTATGAAGAGGCGGATGAGGGGCGGCGGTGGACGGATAAATTCGCGGCATTTCTCGACGATCCGTCCTCGAACCGAGTTTCCGGGATTGTCATCGGCGATTGGGGGCTGCTGAGTTCCGCTACGGATGAAACGTCTGACCCCGTGATCGAGGCCCTGGTCGCCGCCCAAGAGCGTTTGCCGAACCTGCGCGCCATCTTCTTCGGCGATATCATCGGCGAGGAGTGCGAGATCTCCTGGATTCGGCAGAGCGACATTTCGCCCTTGTTTACGGCCTATCCGCAGCTAGAACACTTCTGTGTGCGCGGCGCTGACGGACTCAGCCTGGGGGCGCTCAAACACGACCACTTGAAATCGCTCATCATTCAAAGCGGTGGCCTGGGCGTAAACGTAGTGCGCGAAGTGGCCGCCGCCGACCTGCCGGAGCTTGAACATCTGGAGTTGTGGCTGGGAGAAGATAATTATGGCGGCGACGCGACTGTCGCGGACCTCGCCCCCATTCTCGACGGCGGATTGTTTCCGAAGCTGAAATACCTCGGGCTCCGCGACAGCCAGATTGCGGACGAGATCGCGCGAGCGGTCGCCACGGCGCCGGTGGTCGAACGGATTCGCGTCCTCGACCTCTCTCTGGGCGCATTGTCCGATGAAGGCGCGGCGACGTTGCTGGCTAGTTCCGCAATCGCCAGGCTAGAAAAGCTGGACGTCCACCACCATTTCTGTTCCGAAGAGATGACCGCGAAATTGCAATCGCTTGGCGTCGAGGTTGACGCGAGCGAGCGCGAGAAGCCTGACGTATACGGCGATGAGGTCTGGCGTTATGTGGCTGTCGGCGAGTAGCGATGGACCGCGAGGGCCAGATCGTTTCGTCGTCCTCGGCAATCCGGGCGGCCGCCGCGTCGAGTTGTTTCAGGCCGCTCTCAATGAATTGCGATTGCCGGCTGCGATGGTCGTCTCCTACCTCGATCTACTTTCCGGCAAAGAGACGCTGCCGCGATTGATTCGTGAAGGAACAGTCGTGCGTATCGAATCGCCGGGCAAGGATTTCGAGGTCGAGCGGGCGTTGATCGCCGCAGGCGCCGACGACGCCGACGGCGACGAAGGTTTCGACCGCATCTCGCGTCGGGCGGCGCAGAACTTGAGCTTTGAAAGGGGCCGCATCCTTTACCCCCGCCAATGGTATCTCGGCTATTTCGCTGCGCTGCGGTTGATCGAACTACAACTGGCCGAATGCCCGCCATATTGCCCACTTCCTCTATGGATGAATTCTCCCGCCGAGATCGCCTTGATGTTCGACAAAATCGCCTGCCATCGAGCGCTTAGCTCACGCGGAGCGCCTGTCGCTCCCGGTCTCGGCGCCATCGATTCCTTCGATGAGTTGGGCGAGCGGATGAAAGAGCAAAACTGGCGCCGCGTCTTCGTCAAGCTGGCTCACGGGTCGAGCGCGTCAGGCGTCGTGGCTTATCAGACTGACGGACGGCGACATCAAGCGGCAACTACGGTAGAGGCGGCAAGACGCGACGGAGAGCTTCGCTTATACAATTCGCGCCGCATTCGCGTTTGCCGAGACTGGCGCGAGATCGCCCAATTGATCGACGCGCTGTGCCGCCATCGGGTTCACGTCGAACAGTGGTTGCCGAAAGCCGGTTTCGACAATCGGACTTTTGATCTGCGAGTGGTGGTGATCGCAGGTCGCGCGTGTCACACGGTCGCGCGAATGAGCCGCAGTCCGATGACCAATCTGCATTTGCTCAACAAGCGCGGCGATGTGAACGCCGTGATAGAAAGGGCCGGGCGGGCGGCGTGGGACGCGGCAATGCTCGACTGCGAACGCGCGATGGAATGTTTTCCCAAAAGCCTCTACGCGGGCGTTGATTTGTTATTCACTCCCGACTTTCGGCGACGAGCGGTGATCGAAGTCAACGCTTTCGGCGATCTTTTGCCCGGCGTGCTTTGGCAAGGACAAGATACCTACGCCGCTGAGCTGGGGGCGATGGTTGGCGCCGGGACACGCTAGAGCGTGTTGCGATCGCATGCGCGGTTCGTAGTCCCGGCTTTAGCCCAATGGCGTTAAGTTTAGAAATCTAAATAGGCGGCAGCCTTTGGAGTGCGGCGGCTTTGACGCCGCTTTCCCATTCCTGGATTT
>DATEMG010000478.1:0-11708 GCA_035275805.1 Blastocatellia bacterium | reverse complement strand
GGGCGATTATACAAATCGCCCCACATAGCAGACTGTGGCGCGAGTTGTTTACTCGCGCTTCTTCCCTGTTTGGTCAAAGCCTCAATCAGGGCGATTATACAAATCGCCCCACATAGCAGACTGTGGCGCGAGTTGTTTACTCGCGTTTCTTCCCTGATTGGACGAAGCCTCAATCAGGGCGATTAAACAAATCGCCCCACACCGTACAGGCGCCTGCAAATTGCGCTGGAACCTCACACTTTCTTCAGCAAATAATAAAACACCATTCGATCGCCATCCGGCTCCAGGTATCCGCGCAGCGCCTTGCGGATCACGGCGTTTTGCAGCAACGGCGCGTTCGAGGGCGAGACCCATTTGCCAATCAGCGTTTGGTCGTCGATCCGCCGAATCTCGTCGTGGAACCTGGTGAAATCGATCAGGCGCACGAACTCGTCGGTGAATTGCACATCCATCGATCCGGAAAGGAGCCCCAGCCGGAATCGGCCCTCGACGCCGCTCGCCGTCGGGATGAATCGCAGCCGGAATGCGACCGGGTTGAGCTGATTGAGCAGGCTGATGTCGGGCCGCGTCGAAAAAACGACGTGGCCGTCCCAATCGCCCGCGATCTGTTGCGGCGTGGGCACACTGGCGCCGATGTCGGCGAAGATCGCATGATGATCAGGGACTGACATCTTCTCGAACGGATAATTGTGTCGAACCATGACGAACGTCGCCACCTCTACCCCAGCCGGGAATTGACCCACGTGCATCACGCCGAGGCAGTTGTTTTCATCGATCGCCTTGATCACGTCGTAAACCCGCCGGTACGGATCGTTTGTATAGCTCAGCAGCAACACGTCGTCGCCCTGCTTGACGAATTTGCGGTTGCTGTCGGGATACTTGATCTGTTTGACGAGGGGTTTGCCGGGCAGGAAATCCAACTCGTAATTGACCACGTAGCCGGTGAGGTCATCGCCCTGTAGCGCGTCGAAACGCTTCCAGAAGCTGCCGCCCGTGTAGCGCGCCGCGGCGCCGGATTCCAACCCGCTCAATCCGGCGCCGCGCAGGCGCTCCTCCCAACCAAGCAAGGTGTCTTTGGCGAACGATCCGCGCCAGAACGCGTCGCGATGTATGCGCCGCTCGTCAAAATCTATCCTGACCCCGCCGCGGTTTATGAGCGTCGCGAGCGGAAGCGTTTTGGTTTCGCGCATGATTGTTTGGAGTTCGACGGTAGGGCGCGTGATGAAATGATCGGGTTCGGTCGCCCCGCGTAGCACGGCTTCGCGTACTTCGTCCGCCGTGAAGCCGCCGTTCGCGTTGGCCGGGTCGTACTCGCGCGTGATGAACTGGTTGGTGTACGCCAGGAAGCGCAACTGAGCTCGCGATTTGACGAAGGGATTGTCCGTGTTCGTGATACGGAAGGAACTTAGATAGGCCGCGAAGGCGCCTATCGCTTCAGGGTCTTCGAAAGTGCGGAACTTCAGCAGCGCCGCGCCAAGTTCCTTGCCCGTCGCGCTTTCGCTCAAGCGGGCATAGAGCGTGGTGAAATCGTGCAGGATTTCGCGGGCGCCGGTGATGCCGCCGCGCTCATCCTTCTGCAAATACTTGCGGCCGTGCAACAGGTGTTCGCGCTGCTGCTCGTCGTGAAAATAGATGTAATAGAGCATCTCGGTTTCGCTGGTCACGGGGTTCAGGCGCAGGTAGTTGAAACGGCTCTTGCGATCGTTGATGTCGAAGGTCTTTGCGCCGCGCCCCAGGAAGTCGCCGAAATGGATCGTGCCGCTCAGGCGGGCCTCGTGCTCGTTGCTGTCGTAAAACTCGTTCAGGTCGCTGATGTTAATCCGCGCCTGGAAACTGCATTTGACTCCCTTCAGTCCACCCGCTCCGTCCAATGAATCCTGAGCTTCGATTTGCAAATCGCCTTCCCGCCCCGCCGGCGCCGTGAACTCCCGATAGAAGCGGCCCGACATCTCTTCGTCAAAGCTCATCCCGACGCCTTCGGGCAATCGCACGTCCAGCAGCGGCCGCAGGAATCCCACCGGCGGCGGATCGTCGCCCAGGCTGCGGCGGAGCATGTAATAGAACGAAAACTGCGTACCGCCGCCCTCGCTGGTCTCCGTGTGGAAAATGCCCAGGGAATTCGGGCCGAACAAGTTCATCAATCCCGGCTGGATGAACGTGGTGTATTTGCCGATCATCAGATCCTGGTTGACGAAGCGTATCTCGTCGTGAAGGGGCGTGAAATCGTTCATCTGAAAATGGTCCTGGCCGAAGACAGGCTCCGACAGCCCTTCCAGCAGGCCCAGGAATTGATAGCGCGCTTCGAGGCTGCCGTCCGGTTTGTGATCGAATTTCAGGTACGCCACCGTGCCCGTGTTGCTTGCGTTCGAGATCATTCGCATCTCCCACAAGCCGTGCAATTGCTCCTTGGTCGGAACCGAGGCTCTGCCGTAAACGTTGCGATGATCGGCGACCGTCATATTGTCCAAGCCATACGAGCGCGTCATAGGGAAGGTGAACATCCGCTGGCCATTCGGGAAATCGCCCAGGTAAACGCGCCCGATCAGCAGGTCATCGTTGATCACTTTGAAGATGTCGTAAAAGCCGCGCCAGGGATCGTCGATATACCGCAGCAGGATGTATTTGCCGGGTTCGAGCGAGCCTTTGCGTTTGGTAATGGTGATCTCCTCCAGGGTATTGCGAGCGTTGATGCGACCGTCAGAATCGCTGGTCAGCCCCGTGAACTTGCCGTCGGCAGTTTTGCCGAAGCGTTTTTTGAAGCTGGCGAAGAACGCGGTCGAGAGCTGGTTGAGCGTATGGCCGCGCGGGAAAAATCCTTTCCAGACCGTGTCGTTGCGGATCAGCCCCTTGGTCGTGTCGATCTTGACCTCGTCGCGGTTGACCATCTTCTCAATGCTCTGGGTTTGAACGCGCGAGAAAAGGCGTTCCAGGTCGGCCTCTTTATAATTGATCGTCTCGAGTGGATCGATCCCCGACATCCCGGTCATCTTCGGCGGGGCGGGGAGGGCTTCGCCGCCGATGGCGCGGACGATGCGGTCGGCGATGTGTTCGGACAAGGCCGATATCGTCAGGAAAGGATTGACCCCCAGGGCCGTTGGAATGAGCGACCCGTCGGCGACGTACAGCCCTTCGTGGACCGAGCCGTCGCCCGAAAAGACTCGCCCGAATTCATCGACCGCGCCGTGCATGTAATCTTCGCCGAGCGGGCAGCCGCCCAGCGGATGCGCCGTGATCAGGTTTCTGGTCCTGGTGAATTGCCATAGCGGGTTGGTCAGGAAGCTAGCGCCCAGCGCGCGTGAGTGCCGGCGTATTTCTTCGTTGATCAGGTTGAATAGCTGCTGGCGGCCCGCGTAGTCCCAATCGATCTCTATGCGCTCATCGAACGCCAGGAAGTCGCGCTTAAGGCGCAGCGTTCCCTTGGCGTCGTCGTGACCCATGATCAGGTAGAGCATCGTGTGATTGAGCGCGCCGTCGCTGAACTTGTAAGGATCGCCGGGACGGTTGTGATTGCGCCGCTCCCGCTCCTGTTTCTCGTCGCCTAAATCCGTGTCCTGCGCCAGGCCGAAGGCAGCCGCGCTGTCAAAAGCCAGCATCGCGGCGCTGACATAGGCGCTGGGGAAGGTGAAGTCCTCGACGAGGATACGTTTTTCGATCGGCAGGTTGGCGTCGTATTTGACCGCGCCGACGATGCTGGGGCCGGGGGCGTTGCCCAGCTTGTTCCAGGGATGGTCGGGGTTTTTGCCGAACCCCAGCGTGTTTACCTGATGATCGGCGTTGTACGCCAGCGCGAAGAAATCGCCGTTGCCCGAAAACTGCGTCCCGACTTTGGGCGATAGCGCCAGGCCCTCCTGTTCCGATCGCATCAGGATCTCCGGCGTGCCCAGCGACCCTGCGGCCAGGATCACGTTGCGCGCATCGATCGTGAAGTTGTCGGGGAAGAGACCGCTGAAGCGCCTGCCGTGGACGCGCCATCCGCCTGTGGCGAGTTTTTCCAGCCTTCTCACCTCGGTCCTTGTGAAGATGTCCGCGCCATTTTTCGCTGCGATCGGCAGGTAGTTCATGGCCAGCGTGTTTTTGGCCCCGACATTGCAGCCGGTTACGCAATCGCCGCAATCAATGCAGGGTTTCTGAGGCACGCCGTGTTTGTTCATTCCGTCTTTGAAGATTTCGTGGTTGACAGCAATGTTCAGTCCGTAGGCGCGCTGGCCTAGCTCTTTGGCGCGGCGATCCAGCCCCTTGACCTTACGCAGGCAGGAATCCTTGTCAGGCTCCGAGTGCGGATGCGGCCCCGCGGCAAGCGTGTCGATGGCCAGACGGTAAAACCTGTCTAGCATGGGCAGTTTGATCGAACGAGGCCAGGCCGATTGCTGGAAGGTCTCTTCGTCGGGTCGGATCGCGACGTTGGCGTTGATCAGCGATGTACCGCCAAGTCCGCAGCCCTTCAGGATGGAGATGTCGGGGAAGGCCAGGAATTCATAGAGGCCAGTCGGATTCGCCCAATTGCGCGCGTTTTGCACGACTTCGCCAAGCTTGTCGGGAAACTTGCCGACCTCCCATTCGCGCCCCCGTTCCAGTATGCAGACCGATTGTTTGGGAGTGGCGGCGGTGATGCGCGCCGCGGTGATGGCTCCGCCGTAGCCGGAACCGATGATGACGAAATCGTAATGCTGCTTTCTGAGTTTCCATTCTTTGGAAAGCACGATTTACCTCCATGCAAGGTCGAATTATTCGGCGCTATTGCAAAAATTCACTGGCCACACAAGTTACCGCGGCAAGCGCCGATTCATTTCTACTATAAAATGTTGTCAAAAAAAATTTTGCAACAGAGCCCTGCGCATAATATACATAGGGGACTTTAGTGTCTTTAAAGCCAGAGAAATTTTTCGGCAAAATAACAAAAAACTCGACGGGGATGGCGATGAAGATCCCATTCACTGATGATGCGGCCCCGATCTCTCATTCGAATTAAGGATGGGCCGAACAGTGGGGAAGAATGGCGGATGATCTCACTTACTGCAAGTATTTCAAGGCCGGATGAGGTTTTCGGTAGCAGCATTACCATGCCCTCGAAAACGGATTGCCCCCGTGCGCCTCATCGCGCAATCGGGCGTTCACACCTGCGCGTAACTCCAGCGTCCGACCTAGTAACCACAGAAGATCTGAAAGGCGGTTGAGATAGCGGATGACTTCATCACTAACCTCTTCGCCTGTCTCCCGCAGACGAACCACACCTCGTTCCGCGCGACGGCAAACGGTGCGAGCCAGATCGTATGCGGCCGCCGGAGTATGATCGCCGGGCAAAGCCCAGTCGGTGAGAATGCCCTCGATGGTTTCGAGACGATGAACTTCCCCGGTCAGACGTTCGATCATTTCTGAAGTCACATACGGAGGTAGCCTTTGCTGCGCCTGTGGATTGGCGACTGAACCGGCGACGAGGAATAGCTCTCGCTGAATCTCCTTCGTTAATTTATTGATCTCTTCGTCACCTGCGATAGAGCGCGCGTACCCCATGGCTGCTCCGAGTTCGTCTATCGCGCCGTAAGCTTCGACGCGAAGATCGGATTTCGAAACCTGCGCGCCTCCGATCAGCCTCGTCTGCCCACTATCGCCAAGTTCCGTGGCAATGCTATTCATGATGACATCTCCTAACGCTCAAATTTAATAGTCATGGAACTGGCGCCTGCTTCAACCGCAATGGCAGTCCCGCAACGATATAGACCACGTTGTCGGCAGCCTGCGCCAGACGTTGATTGGCGAAACCCTGTAGATCGCGGAACGCGCGCGAAACGGGGTGTTCCGGTACAAGGCCGCCGCCGACTTCATTGCTGACGATGATCACTTCACCCGCGTTTACTTTGCCTGCGGCGTTCTCCGCGCGCAGTCGCACGGCGTCGATCAGGTTATCAACCTCCGCCAAAATCAGCCTGTTCTGTTCCGCGGCCGGCTCTTCTCTGAATCCCCACATCAGGTTGGAGATCCAGAGCGTGGCGCAGTCGATCAACAAGGTCGCCTCGATGAGGGTTTCGCGGACTGATCGCGCCAACTCAAGCGGCTCCTCGACGGTTTTCCATTCGGCAGGACGATCCGCGCGATGGCGCGCTATGCGCTCGCGCATTTCGTCATCGCCCGAGCTCTCGTCCATCCACGCAGTGGCCACGTAAATCACAGAATATGCGGAATCGCACAGCGATTGCGCATACCGGCTCTTGCCGCTGCGCGCCCCGCCCAAAACCAGAGTCAACATCGTTATTCCTTGGCGCTCCGCCTGAGCCAGGTTTCGACCAGGGAAACCAGACGCAGGTTATCTTCATTTGATCTGACTGCGAGCCGTATATACGCGTCTCCCACCCCGGAAAAGGAATCGCACGTACGGATCAGGATTCGCGATGATTCCAGCCACCCGGCCAACTCCGCGCCGGAGCCATATGGCAACCTGACGAGCAGAAAGTTAGCCTCCGAAGGGAAAACCGATAGCCCGATTTCGTTGAGCGCATCGGCGAACCCTTCCCGGGCTTGAGCGTTAACGCGACGGCTCTCCTTTTCAAACTCTTCCTCAGTCAACGCTGCGCGTCCCGCTTCCAAAGCGATCGTCGAAACTGGCCACACGTCAAATTGTCGCCTGATCGTCGCCGCCATATCGGATGAGCAGACCGCGTAACCGACGCGCAATCCGGGGATAGCGTAAAACTTGGTCAGCGATCGCAGAACGATTAGCCTGGAGGTTGCCGCCGCTGCGTGGATCAAACTGGACTGCGGCGCGTAATCAATAAAAGCTTCGTCCAGCAACACTGCAACATCATTCGCTTCGGCCACGTCAAGGAGAGCCATCAAATCTTCTTTCACATACAACCGTCCCGTAGGATTGTGCGGCGAGTTCAAGATCAACAGGTTGCGCTGGCGCGCTTCAACTATGAGCGCCAGCGCGCCGAAGTCCGGCGCGAAGCCGTCCTCTTTCCTCAAACGCATGCGCGTCACTTCGGCGCCCACCGCCGCGCAGGCGCGAAAATACTCGTCAAAGCAAGGTTCTAAAACCACAGCGGTCGCAGGAAGCAACGCCCGCATCGTTGCGAACATTAGGGCCGCTGAGCCCGGGCCGATGACAATCTCGCCGGGTTCAATTCCGTGTTTCTCGGCCAACGCCGAGACAAATGGATGCGTATCGGGATAAGACCGAAGGTTGACCGGCGCCAAATACTTTTCGATGGCCGCCAGTACGCCCGATGGCGGCCCCATCGGATTGATGTTTGCGCTGAAGTCGATGACTTCCTCGGGCGCGATGCCCAAACGCCGCGCCGCCTCGTAAACCCGCCCGCCGTGGATAGCTTCGCCCGAGACCAAAATGTTTGATGCTTTTCTCAATGGTGTTCGTTACACAAGCTTTCCACAGATTACCAGCAAGAGATGAGAAGACGCGCCGACAGACATATTACAAACATCAACAAAGACGCGTACGCGGTCATCTTTAACGCGGCGCCCAATGCCCGGTCATCGAGCGGGCGCTTGGCGTCCCCCAGGCGCGGGCCGTGATGCGGCTCGCCGTCGTAATAATTCGTCCCCCCAAGACGCGCATCGAGGGCGCCCGCCATTGCGGCTTCAGGACGACCGGCGTTCGGACTTTTGTGCCTGGCGCCGTCACGCAACAAAACGCGCCAGGCGCCGCTCCAGTCCAAACGCAACATCCATGCCGCCAAAACGAACAGCAGGGCGGTCAGGCGGGCGGGAATAAAATTCGCCGCGTCATCAAGTCGCGCGGCGAACTTGCCGAAAAACTCATATCGCGCATCCCGGTGCCCGATCATCGAATCGAGAGTATTAATCGCCTTATACGCCAGCGCCGCGGGCGCCCCGCCAATCGCAAGATAGAACATCGGGGCGATGACGCCGTCCGAAGCGCTCTCGGCTAGCGTCTCAATCACGGCTCTTGTCACCTCCGGCTCGTCCAACGCCTCTGTATCCCGCCCAACGATACGCGCGACCTGACGCCTCGCCCCGGGAAGATCGGAATTCAGCAATAAGCGCCTCACGGCGCGCGCCTCGTCCAGCAACGACCGGGTGGCGAGGGTCGTGAAGGCGAGATATAGCGCCACGATAAAGGCCAGGGTCTTATTCCGGTCTCCCAGCCATACCAACAGAAACCAACTACCCAGGCCGAAAACCCCGACCACGAGCAAACTAAGCGACACGCCGCCCATAAATTCGGCGCGGGATCCGCGAATGAATCGCCGCAGGAAGTTTTCCCCGACCTGAATTACCCGTCCCATCCACCGCACGGGATGCGGCGCCCATTCCGGGTCGCCGATCAGCCAATCCAGCGCATATGCCAGCGTGAAAAGTAGGAAGGCGTCATTTTTTTCCATCGATCATCCGGTAAATCACTTCCATCCTCAGATTGCGCCGGTAATGTTCCGCGAGGGCGACATAACGCCTTTCTCGTTCGGCGAGCGGATCGGCGATCTGCGCCGCCGAGAATTTCTTCCCACAGAGTTTCCTCCAGTGAGCCAGCAATACCGCAAGCCCTTCCGAAGAATCAAAGAGCCCATGCAGGTATGCGCCTAGAATGCTCCCATCGTCATTGATCGCGCCGTCGTTTCGGCTCGCGACGTCCCCCAGGCGCGTGAGCTGAAAAAGTGGCCGCGCCTTCTTTCCCAGAATTGTTTCGCCAAGGTGAATTTCGTAACCAATGAAATCCGGCTCGGCGCCGTCTTGAGCAAAGATCGCCGGCTCAATCAGCCGAGCCGTGGCCTGGCGCGTGATCTTTTCTTTGGTCAATGTTGTATTCACATCCAGCAGCCCCAACCCCGCGACGAATTCAGTGTCGCTCTCGACGCGATGCGGGTCTCGGATTTCTCGCCCCAGCATTTGGAATCCGCCGCAGATCCCTACCAAGGGCTTGCCGGCGGCGACATGAGCATGGACCGCCTCTTCCCACCCGTTCTCTCTGAGCCAGAGCAAATCAGGAATGGTGTTTTTGCTGCCGGGCAATATCAATACGTCGGCGGCGCGCGCTTCCTCCGGCTTACGCGCGTAATAGACGACAACGCCGGTAACGCTCTCCAGCGCCGTAAAGTCCGTGAAGTTGGAGAGGTAGGGTAATCCGACTACGCAGACGCGAAGTTCATTTTCGCCACCGATAGACGGCCTCATTGCGCGGCGTTCGAGTGACACGCTGTCTTCATCATCAATGCCATGATCACGAAGATACGGGATTACGCCCAGGCAGGGTTGCGACAACCGGTTCTCCAAGTACTCAACGCCGGGCGTAAAAAGGCTCACGTCGCCGCGAAACTTATTGATCAGGAAGCCGCCGAAACGCTCCCGTTCGCGCAGTTCGAGCAAAGCGTACGTCCCGACCAGCGAGGCGAAGACGCCGCCGCGGTCAATGTCCGTGACAAGCATGCATGCCGCGTCGGCGATCTCGGCCATTTTCATGTTAACCACGTCGCGGTCCTTGAGATTCATCTCGACAGGCGAGCCTGCGCCTTCCAGCACGATGATTTCGTGCCGCGACGCCAGACGCCGGTACGCCTCGGTGACCGCGTCAAGCAACATCGGTTTGAGGCGGTAATAATCCGCGCCGCGATAGTTGCCGAAGACTCTGCCGTTGATGACGACCTGCGAGCCGATCTCCGATGTCGGCTTTAGAAGAATAGGGTTCATGTCGACGTGCGGCTCGATCCCGGCGGCTTGCGCCTGCATCGCCTGCGCGCGCCCGATCTCACGCCCCTCGCGCGTGGCGAAGGAGTTGAGCGCCATGTTCTGGGCCTTGAAGGGCGCGACGTTGAAGCCATCTTGCTTCAAAATACGGCACAGCGCCGCCGCCGTGAGCGATTTGCCCGCGTGAGAAGCCGTGCCCAAAACCATTAAGGCTTTCGCCATCATATGCTCAGCGCTTTGCTAACTAAGTTGTTTTGTAAGGCATCGACTTAATCAGTACCGCGAGCGGTAGCGAGCGTGGCTTTGGCCAACGGCCGCTCGCTACCGCTCGCGGTACTGATTCGTCGTCTCGATAGTGTTTGATAACTTACCTCGACTCTATCCATTTGCCTGTCTTCCCGGTCGCGGAGCGACCACGTGAGATTAGCCCGGCTTTTCAAAGCGGGGGGACTAACGCATATCCGATCTCAGTCGCGGAGCGACGGTTGATACCGATGAACGATGTGCAGGTCTTCACGCTTATGGCGCAAGGTCTCCAGCACTTCGTCCAGCGGCAGATAGCCGTATTTGAGAACGATGTTGAGTTCATCCAGCACGACAATCTGATAGCGTCGGTCTTCGATCAACGCGCGCGCGCGCTCCCAGGCCTTGCCAGCAACGGATGTGTCACGCCCGCGGTCCTGCGTCTCCCAGGTGTAACCTTCTCCGAGCGTGTAGAAATCAGCGCGCCCTTCAAGCTCCCTGGCGAAGGCGGCTTCGCCGGTTTCAATTGCGCCTTTCGTAAACTGCACAACGCCGACGCGCATGCCATGTCCGAGAGCGCGGAAGACCATTCCCAGGGCGGCGCTGGTTTTGCCCTTGCCCGCGCCCGTGTTGATGATGATCAAACCTTTTTCTCGCGTCGCCGCGGCTTTGCGCGCGTCATAGGAAGCTTTGCGACGCTGCATTTGTTCGGCGTGGCGTTGATCGGTCTCATCTCTGATAGACTGCTCGTCATTTGACTGTTTTTCGGATTCCATAATTCCCTCCGCAGGCTCGGGTTTATCCTGCGCCGATAGCGCGATAGTGGCGCAGCAGCAGGTACAAAAAGAACGGCGCGCCTAAAATGGCGGTTACAATTCCCAGTCTGATCTCTTCCGGCCGGTTTACCGTTCTTGCCAGAATATCCGTCAGAATCAGAAAAGCCGCCCCGGTCAACGCGCTGGCTGGCAATAAATATCGGTGTTTTGGCCCGATGATCAGGCGCACGATGTGCGGCACGACCAGGCCGACAAAACCGATCAGGCCGCTGACGGCGACGGCCGCTCCGGTGAGTAAGGCCGCGCTCGTCAGGATGACCCGCTTCACTTTCTCTATGTCCGCGCCCACCGCAAGCGCCGTCTCTTCGCCCAGCAGCAGGACGTCGAGATCGCGCGAATATACGAGCGCGACAATCAAGCCGATCACGACACAGGGCAGCGTCAGCCAGACGTGCTTCCAGGTGCGGCTGTCCAAGCCGCCCATCATCCAGAAAAGAATCTCCTGCGCCACCTCCCACCGCACCCATTGCAGGCTGATTACGAACGACGTGATCGCGCCTATCAATGCGTTGAACGCAACGCCGGTCAGCAGCAGCGTGGAGACGGGCGTGCGTCCGCGCCGCGTGGCGATAACGTAGACCAGAAAGAGAGCGAGCAAGGCCCCTGCGAATGACATCACCGGCAGATAGAAAATCGAGCGCATCGCCAACCCCGTCGCGAGGGCCAGGACCGCTCCGAGCACGCCTCCGGAACTTGTCCCGACGATGTCAGGCGATGCCAGCGCGTTGCGAAACAGACCTTGCATCTGCACGCCTGCGACAGCCAGCCCCGCGCCCACGAGCGCCGCTACGATGACACGCGGCGTGCGAATCAACCAGACAATGACCTGATGAGGCTCGGGGATGTCGCTGACGTCAATTATCCCTTCCGGTAACAAATGAAATGCCAGGACGCGCGCTACGGTTGCGGCGCCCACGGATGCGCTCCCGATGGCAATCCCGGCGATGAAGGCGACGAGCAACACGATCGTGACGA
>DATEMG010000477.1:0-16081 GCA_035275805.1 Blastocatellia bacterium | reverse complement strand
CGTCGCTCCGTCGCCCCGTCTCTTCCTATTTCGGGGAGGGAATCGCTGTGAGATTCGTGATCAATCTTGCCCGGCGCGAGATGCGGGCGTCGTGGCGGCGGCTGTTATTCTTTTTCATCTGCATCGCCATCGGGGTCGGTTCGATAGTCGCGCTGCGGTCGCTCGTTCAGAACGTCAAGGCGGCGCTCGGGTATGAGGCGCGTTCGCTGCTGACCGCCGACGTTCAGGCCTCGTCCGGTTCGCCGTGGAACGCCGAAATTCGGGCCACGCTCGATCGTTACTACAAATCGGCGATTGTCGATGCTCACACCGAGACCATCGAAACCGCGACGATGCTGAGCTCAGTCGAGGACATGAGCGCCCCGCCGAAGATGGTCGAACTGAAAGCCGTGCAGCCTCAATTCCCGTTTTACGGCGAAATCGTCCTGGACGGCGGCGCGAAATATTCGCACGACCTGGTGAAGGGGCGCGGCGCGCTGGTCAAGCAGAGCCTGATGACCGCGCTCGATTTGAAGATCGGTGATCGAGTCAAGATCGGCGATCTGGATTTCGCGATTCGCGGCGTGATCGAGAGCGAACCTGGCGCCGCAATGACGGCCCTCAGCTTCGGCCCGCGCGTGATAGTCGATTACGACGACGCGGTCGCCTCCGGGGTGAACCAGTGGGGCAGTCGCGCCCGCTACCGCGCCCTTTTCAAAGTCCGCGAGGGCGCGATGGGCGCGCTACTCGAAGGCTTGCAGCGCGACTTGAGGAAGCAGCCGCACGTGGCGGTGCGCTCGTTCCGCTATTCGCAGGACAGGATGAGCGAATCGTTGACCCAGGTCGAAGATTATCTGAGCCTGGTCGGGTTGATCATTCTGGTTCTCGGCGGCATAGGCGTTTCGAGCGTCACGCGCGTCTTCATACAGCAGAAGATGAAGACGATCGCGATTTTAAAATGCCTTGGCGGAAAGAACGCCCCAGTGCTCGGCGCTTATCTGGCGCAAATCCTCACGCTCGGATTGCTGGGCAGCCTGATGGGGCTTCTGGTCGCGAAGGCCGTGACGGCGCTCTTGCCGAGGCTCTTCGCCGGCGCCATCCCGTTCAACGTCGAATTCGGATTGACATGGCAGGCGGCGCTGCAAGGGTTGGGTGTGGGGACGCTGATCTCGCTGCTTTTTTCGCTCACGCCGCTGCTCGAAATTCGGCGGATCAAACCGATCCTGGTTTTGAGGAGCCTTACGCCGCCGCCGCGAGCGCGGCGCTCGTTCAGGAATTTTGACTGGATGAAGCTCGCTTCCAGTCTGATCGTCGTCCTGGGGCTTGTCGCGCTGGCGAGTTGGCAGGCGGGGTCGCTCAAGGTGGGCGGCATATTTTTAGGCTCGCTGGCCGCAATGACACTCGTGTTGAATGTAATGGCGGCGGCGTTGATGAAGTTCGTGCGAGGGTTCGGCCGTCTCCCGTCGTTCAGCGTGCGGCAAGGCGTCAATAGCCTCTACCGCCCCGGCAATCAAACGAGAATCATCCTGATGGCCGTCGGGCTGGGCGTTTTCTTCGTCGTCGCCGTGCGTTCGCTTCAACTCAGCTTGCGAGAGGAGTTCGCGATCGACATGAACGCGCTGCGCGCCGACATGTACCTGATCGAAATCCAGCCCGGCCAGCGCGGCGGGGTCGGAGAGATCGTAGAAAAATACGCCGGCTCGAAACCGCAGCTCGTCCCGACCGTCTCCGCCCGCCTCGCGGGGATCAGTAACACTCAGGCCAACATCGACAACATCAAGCCGAATGAAAGTCGCGGGTTGATGGGGCGCGAGTACATCACGACTTACCGGAGCCATATCGAGGATTTCGAGAAAGTCCTGGAGGGCGAATTCTGGGACTCGCCCCTCTCCCAGGACGCCGAGCCCGAAGTCTCGATCGAAGAGCTGTTGCACAAAGAGCTCGGCCTGAACGTCGGCGACACGATGACCTTCAACGTGCAGGGGCGGCATGTCACCGCGCGCGTGGCCAACGTCCGGCGCGTGGACTGGCGCAACGCGCGCACAGGCTTCCTGGTCGTCTTTCGCCCGGGGCCGCTCGACCGCGCGCCGGCTAAATACATAGCCGCAATCAAAGGCCCCGCTGACTCCGGCGCCCGCGCGCGTTTGCAAAGAGACCTGATCGACAAATACCCGAATGTCTCCGTTGTAGACGTGCGCGACGTCATCGAACTCGCCCGCGGCATCGTCCAAAACATCTCGCTGGCCGTCTCGTTCGTCGGCGGCTTCGTTTTCTTAAGCGGCCTGTTGATCCTGATCGGCTCGATCGCGATGACCAAATTCCATCGCCTCTACGAATCGGCGATCCTCAAGACGCTAGGGGCTAAGAAGAAATTGATCGCCACCACACTGCTGGTCGAATACGGCGTCCTGGGTGTGCTCGCGGGCGCGCTCGGGTCGTCGGCCGCGATTGCGTTGACATGGGCGGTCAGCAAGCATGCCCTGAAAATCGACTGGCATTTCATCCCGTCGGTCAACCTGCTCGGCGTCGTCGTGGCGGCGGCGTTGGTGATGGCGGTCGGCGCGCTGTCGAGCTGGGACGTGATGGTCAAAAAACCGCTCGGCATTCTGCGGGCGGAGTAAGAATGACGCCAAACCTGTAGAAAATTATTGGTTTCAGGGGAAGAATATCAGCCACGAATGAACACGAATATCCACGAACAGCGGCTAGGAAATGGAAAACAAATAATCGTCAGTGTCAGGAAAGAGATTCGTGTTCATTCGTGTTCATTCGTGGCTAACAAATTTTCTTGAATCACGTACGAATGGCATTTCGGAGGTACGCTTATGAACACCCGCAGGCTTCTTCTGTCAGTCCCGATTTTTCTCGCCCTGATCGCCGCCTTCGCTTCAACCGAACGGCGGGCCGCCGTCGAAGAGAAACATCTGCTCTACGTCGTCTCGCCCGGAATACGCAACTACGTCGAATACGGTGGCGTGGGCATTCTGGTCTATGACATCGCCGCCGGCCACAAATTCGTCAAACGCATCCCGACCTGGGACACGCCTGAAGGCAAGCCCGCCGAGAATGTGAAGGGCGTCGCCGCCAGCGCGAAGACCGCGAAGATTTACGTCAGTACGCCGAAGCGTGTGGCCTGCTTCGATCTGATCTCCGAGAAGAAGGTTTGGGAGAAGGAGTACGAAGGCGGTTGCGACCGTATGGCGCTGTCGCCGGACGGCAAAACGATGTACGTCCCTTCGTTTGAAGGTCCGCACTGGCTAGTGGTTGACGCGTTGAGCGGCGAAGTCATCAAGAAGCTCGAACCCAATTCCGGCGCGCACAACACGATCTATTCGCTTGACGGAAGGTTCGCTTATATGGCCGGGTTGAAATCTCCGTTGCTGCGCGTCGCCGATACGAAGACGCACACGATCACGAAAGAAATTGGGCCTTTCGGCAATGTGATCCGTCCTTTCACGGTCAACGGCGCGCAAACGCTCTGTTACGTCAACGTGAACGACCTGCTCGGGTTCGAGATCGGGGATTTGAAGACCGGCAAGGCGCTTCATCGCGTCGAGGTCGCGGGTTTCCAGAAAGGCCCGGTCAAACGCCACGGCTGTCCCAGCCACGGCGTCGGCCTGACTCCCGACGAAAAAGAGGTCTGGCTCTGCGACGCCTTCAACGAACGGGTTCACGTCTTCGACAACACCGTGACGCCGCCCAAACAGGTCACGAGCGTCAAGCTGCGGGAACAAGTCGGATGGATCACATTCAGCCTTGACGGGAAAATCGCATATCCGTCAACCGGCGAGGTAATCGACGTGAAGACGAAAAAGATCGTCGCTACGCTGTCGGACGAGACCGGCCGCCAGGTTCATAGCGAGAAGTTGTTGGAGATTGTCTTTGCGAATGGTAAGCCCGTCCGCGCGGGCGATCAGTTCGGGCTTGGCAGGGTGGGCGTGAAGTGACGCCTGCATACAATAATGCCCGGCCAGGCGCCGACAGAGTGTCGCCGCCGGTCGGCCGGGCGTTTGTCATGCGATCATCAGTGATCGTTACGGTCGTGGCCTCTGTGACGGCCATTATCAAGCCTGATCTGGCCGCGGATTTCGCCGCCAGGAGACGCCGTCGTATGAAGATTCGCGTAGGCCGTTCCGTTGCGCAGCGCGCGGGTGAAATCTTCGAACGCGCCGGCGGCAACCTGCTGTGTGGCTAAGGGCAGGATGTCAGCGGGCGTAATTGTTCCCTCTATCGTCGCCGGTCCTGCCGGACAGGCCCGGGGTTGGGGGCCAGCGGGTGTGTTATTGCAGAGGAACGCCATTACGCCGCCATTCACTCCTCTCTGACCGAGATGAATGTGAGCGAATAGTATCGGGCCGCCTTCTAAACCTTCGTAGCTCATCTTGAATGAAATCATGCTGTCGGACTCAATGCGCGCTTCGAAATCTCCACTTGCTAGCGAGGAGACGACAGGGACTTCCTGTGTGGGAACCATCCTTGCTCGCAATTTAGTACCATCGTGCGCCGAGGCAGGGAAAATGCTGAGCGCCAGCAGCGATCCAATGACCATCGTGACATTCCTAAAGTGCTTTTTCATGGGCCTCCTTGTAATGTTTTCTAGATTGGTTGTTTACATGGAGCGCGCAGAAGACTGTGGGAAGAAAAACACCTCCGGCGGCGCCATATGATTTGAGCACGGGGCGATTCAGACAACGGTAACTCTACGGTGGATTTATCTTATAACTTCCTCTCGCCTGACGGCAACTCTGTTGATACTTTTCAGAACTGCAACTGCAAAGAAAGTTGAATCAACCGCGAGCGGCCCATCGGCCCGCCGGTCGTCCCCACCGTTGTGGCCGTAGCCGCGCCGACCATCTGCGTGATCTTACAGAAGTTGGCGTCGGTAAAACTCGCCACCAGGTTGGAGGAGCTGGTGTGATTGAAGATATTGAAGAAGCCGTCTTTGAACGTCTCCTGGTACTGATTCAGTTAGCCTTTCCGTACATGCAATTGCAATTAGCTCTAGGTTAAATTGCGAAGGGTAGATGATTACCCGGTTAGCCTACACCTCACCCCAGGAGAGTTCAAGATCAATGCAGAGATTTTCGCGGTGGCGCGGAAATTTGATGGCCCCCGACTGCTCTTTTACATTTCGCCGCTTGCGATAATTCCTGATTCAATTCAGCATTGGGTTGACGCGCTGGCCCATCGCATCGAATTTAGCGTGACATGTGGAAAATATGTTAAGAGGCGGTACGCTACCGCTCACTGTAGCGTACCGCGCTCCTGAATACACAGGAGGAAAGAATGACTCGCAATCTCTACCCCGCTTTCGTTTCTTTGCTGTTCTGCTTCTTTCTCGCCTCGTCGGCGACTTCTTACAGTGAAAAGACGGGAGCGGCGCCGCCGAAAATGCCAACAATGCGTGAGCAGGCCGAGATTCAGCAGCAATGGCTGAAGCTGCGGCTGGAACGCGTGGCGCCCGAATTGATGCGCAAACACGACGTCTCGATGTGGCTCGTGATCTGCCGCGAATACAACGAAGACCCCGTCTTCCGCGCGCTCACTTCACCAACGGTCTTCGCCGCGCGCCGCCGCACGATTCTGGTCTTTTACGATCAGGGCAGGGAGAAAGGCGTCGAGCGGTTGGCGCTGGGCGGCGGGTCGAACGGCGGCCTCTATCGCGTCTACCGCGACCCCGAAGTCGAGAACCGCGAGTTGTGGGGCGAAGGCCAGTGGGCGCTGCTCAGAAAAGTGATCGCCGGGCGCGACCCGAAGACGATAGCCGTCAACATCTCGCACACGCACGCCTTCTCCGACGGCCTGTCGGCGGGTGAATGGGAGAAACTGCAACAGGCGCTCGGCCAGGAATACCTCAAACGAGTCGTGCGCGCCGAGCTTTTACCGCTCGAATACATCGAGACGCGATTGCCCGAAATGCTACCGACTTACAAACATATGATGGAAGTCGTCCACTGGATCATCGAGCGCGCGTTCTCAAACGAGGTGATAAAGCCGGGCAAGACTACCAATCAGGACGTGGTCTGGTGGATGAGGCAACAGGTCAATGACCTCGGCCTCGGAACCTGGTTTCAGCCGACCGTCCGCGTGCAGCGCAAAGGCTCCGGCATCCCGAGCAACCTCGCCGAAGACGCGCCCATCGTGATCGAACGCGGCGACGTGTTGCATTGCGACTTCGGAATCACCGCGATGGGCTTGGCCACCGACACCCAGCACATGGCCTATGTATTGCGCGAAGGCGAGACTGACGCGCCCGAAGGCGTCAGGAAAGCTCTGGCCAACGCCAATCGCATGCAGGACATTTTGATGGAGCGAATGAAACCCGGGCGTACGGGGAACGAAGTCCTTGCCGATGCGATTGCGACGATGAAAGCAGAAAAGATAAACGGCACGTTCTACACGCACCCCATCGGCGATCACGGTCATGGCGCCGGGCCGCTCGTCGGTCTGTGGGATCGTCAGGAAGGCGTGCCCGGTCGCGGCGACGTGAAGATCAGACCCAATACCTGGTTTTCAATCGAGCTTGGCGCCCGAACCCTGGCGCCCGAATGGGGCGGACAGGAGTTGTTTGTCGGGCAGGAAGAAGACGCGGCGATTGACGGCGAAGGAAAGATTTCCTGGGTATTGAAAAGACAAACGAAATATCACCTGATCAAATAAAAGGAGGTCGCAATGAACAGACTCAAGGCTTCTCTCGTAACAGCGGCTGCTTTGCTTTTCCTGGTCGCTCTAAGCGTAGTTCCGAATCTGACCACATCCGCTGTCGTCGTCGGGCAGAAGTCGGGCGAGCTTTACTATCCCGGCCCCGACGAGAAGTGGGAGCGCCGGACGCCCCAGCAGGTGGGGATGGATCCCGCTCGGCTCAATGAGGCGATCGCGTTCGCCCAGGCCAATGAGACGAAAGCGCCGCGGAATTTGGAACTGGCTCATTATCAGAGCATTGGTCGCGAACCGTTTGACGAGGGAATCGGCCCGTATAAAGAACGCGGAGATCCGACAGGCGTGATCCTGCGCCAGGGTTACATCGTGGCCGAATGGGGCGATCCGCACCGGGTTGATATGACCTACAGCGTCACCAAAAGTTTCCTCTCCACCACGGTTGGTCTGGCTTACGACCGAAAACTGATTCGCAGTTTGCAGGATCGTGTGCGGGACTATATGGCGCCTGTGGTATCGCTCGCGCCTGATTTCGGAAAGAGCCGCGCCGAGCGTCTGGGAGAATCCAAGCTGCTGCAGCCTTTCGAGACCGAACATAACCGGAAGATCACCTGGGAGAATCTGCTGCGGCAGACCAGTGACTGGGAAGGTACGCTGTGGGGAAAGCCCGACTGGGCCGACCGCCCGGGCAATAACCCTTCAGAATGGCTGAACCGCAAGCGGAATGAGCCTGGCGCGGTTTACAAGTACAACGACGTCAGGGTGAACGTCCTCGCGCTCGCGGCGCTCAACGTCTGGCGTCGCCCATTGCCGCAGACGCTCAAGGAATACGTCATGGATCCGATCAACGCCTCTCAGACCTGGCGGTGGTTCGGTTACGAGAACTCCTGGGTGGTGATGGATGGCGCGGCGGTTCAATCGGTCAGCGGCGGGGGACACTGGGGAGGAGGGATGTTCATCAGCGCCCGCGACCAGGCGCGCTTCGGCTATCTGACGCTGCGCCGGGGGAAATGGAAGGATAAGCAGATCCTTTCCGAAGAGTGGGTGCGGATGGCGCTCACCCCAACACCGGTCCAGCCGACCTACGGCTTCATGAACTGGTTCTTGAATACGGACCGCAGATTCATGCCGAGCGCGCCGGCCTCCGCCTTCGCGCATATGGGAAACGGCACAAATATGATCTATGTCGATCCGGAGAACGATCTCGTACTCGTCGCCCGGTGGATTGAAAGAGAGGCATGCGATGGGCTGATCCAGCGCGTCCTCGCCTCCATGACAGGGCCTGTGGCGGGCGCGGGCGCGCGGAATTGATTACGGAAAGGAACCGATGATGAATTTAACAGGACTGAAGTTACGCAACGTGGTTTTGGCGCTGGCCGCTGGGTTTGCGGTCTCGTTGCTCGCTTTGTGATATCTTCCAGACCCAGCAAAAATCAGACAGAAGGAGACTCAATGAAATCTCTAAAAGTATCAATTCGACTGCCGCTCATCCTGTGTGTAGGCTTCATGTGTCATGCGACACTGGCGTCAGAGGACCCGAATATGACCACTGAAGATCGCGCCAAAGTCATCAAGTTGCTCAACGACTCGCACAAACAGACTCTCGACCTGATTGAAGGTTTGAGCGAGGAGCAGTTGAAATTCAAATCGACCCCCGAAAAATGGTCCGTGCTTGAAGTCGCCGAGCACATCTATATGGCCGAAGGATTGTTATTCGGGGCGGTCGAAAAGGCCCTGGCCGAAAAACAGAATCCCGAATGGGAGACGAAGACCAAAGGCAAGACGGAGTTTCTGGAACGCGTCATGGTCAGCCGCGACCGCAAGGCCAGCGCGCCGGAAAGCATCGTCCCCTCGGGCAAGCTGACGCGCAGTGATGTGGTCGCGAAGTTGAAAGAGGCTCGCGCCAGGAGCTTGAAATTCGCCGAAGAGACCAAGCTGCCGTTGAAGGCCCACACGCTGGACCATCCCTTCCCGGTCTTCAACACGCTCAACGCTTACCAGTGGCTGATTTACATTCCGCTGCACAACATCCGCCACAATAAACAGATCGAAGAGGTGAAATCCGATCCGAACTTCCCGGTAAAAAGGGCAACGCCGAGTAAATGAGGAGAACCAAAATGTCATTCACACGAATGGATCAAGGCACAATCGAGGACTGGATGGCCATAGGCGGCCAGTGCGCGGAGCGCCAATCGCGCATACCCGCGATCATCAAATCTATGCTTCGGCAGTTGGAGGAGCAAGTTGACGGGTTCGCAGTCAACCAACTGCAGCACGGTTTGCAAACGGCCACGCGGGCCTTGCGCGACGGGGCCTCGGAAGAGTTGACCGTCGCCGCGCTCTGTCACGACATCGGCAAGGTAATCTCTCTCGAAAATCACCCGGCGATCGCGGCTGAGATTCTGAAGCCTTACGTCTCGCAGGAAACCTACGAGATCATCCGCACGCATCAGGATTTTCAGGGCAAGCATTATTACGCGCTGATGGGCCGTGACCCCGACGCGAGGCGGAAACACGAGAACGAGCCGTGGTTCGATTCTGCTAAAAAGTTCACGGACGAGTGGGATCAGACTTCTTTCGATCCGGCGTACGACACCCTGCCGTTCGAGCATTTCGAGCCGATGATTGACCGCGTGTTCTCGAAGAAGTTGTTTGAGGTTTCGGCGAGCGCGGCGAAATGAAATATCTGCGACAGGGTTAGATTATTTGATCTTCCCCAGCATCTGATAAATCCACATCAACGCCGTGTTCATGATTTGCTCGCCGGCTCCGACCGCGGCCGGCGCGACCTGATTGTCCGCGCCGTATCCGCCCTCGGCCACGGCCTCAATCGTCGGAAAGTACTGGTGGTAGCCATTACAATAGCCGAAGAAGAATAACTGTTTGACGCGCGCGCGTTCTTTCAGACGGATCGAATGGTTGCTGAAGAATTCACCAGAGACGCCGACCAACGCAACCTCGCCATTGAGCATCGCCAAGGTCAACCGCGGCCTTACGCCGTCAGCATATTCGTCAATGTAATTCGGGATCAGTTCCGGGAAGAAGGCTTTTTCGTAAAGGCCTCGCACCATGGGGTTGCTCAAATCGGTGCGCGAAGAGAATTTGAAACGATCCTCTTTCACTTCGAGCGATGGCGAAGAGACTTCCTGCGCGGTCAGCGTCGTCGCAACTTTGATGACCTCTTTTGCCAGCGATTGTCCGAACGCCTGATAGTCGCGGTTGGGGGCGTTGACCGATTGATCGCCTGACGCCCCTTGCATAAAGATCACGCGCGCGCCGGTGGCTTTTTCGACCTCAGCCTTCATCGCGCCGGCGTAATCGGCTGAAAACCGCAGCGTCGCTGCGGAGATCATCGTCGGATGCGCGGTGAAATTGACGAGGATCGCCATCGGCTTGCCGTTCGCGTCATCGAACCGCATCACGGCCAGATCGCGGTCACTCGGTTTGACAGGTTGCTTCGTGTGGCGATTGCGATTGAAGCCTTCGAGTTGAATCGAGCCTGTGGCCATTTTCGCGGGCGCGAGTTTTGAATTGGCCTCGACTATTGCGGCGACGACGGCGTCTTCCATCTCGCGGTAATAGCGCAGCGCGGCGTCGAAACGACCTTTGCCTTTGCCCGCTTCGTCGGTCAGTTCGAGCACCGGGCCGTGATGCGTGTGCGAACCGGCGATGAATGAATATTCGACGCCCGCTTCGGATTTGATGCGCTGGCGGATTCGCTGCAGCGACGCCTCGGAGGGCGAGCGGCCCAGGTCGAGGCCGACTATGGCGAGTTTCCTGTCGCCCGCCTGAATGACCAGCGCCTCGGCGTAGAGCGGGTCGAGCGTTCCCACTGATAACGCGTCGTGGCGCGCGCCGTAGCCCCACATCGGCACAGGCTCGCGCGGCGTGACGTCGCGCCGCGCGGCGCCGGCTTTGAAAACTGGCGCGGGAGTCTGGGCGGTCGCTATTGCCGCAAAGGCGAACAGGGCAAAGACCAGGATCGAGAGCTTGCGCGAGATTCGTTTTGACATATATTGACCTGGGATTCGTGATTCGTGATTTGAAGTGATGTCGAAATCGGCGCGCATCTTATCACGGCGAGCGAATCGGTGTTGGATTTCGCCGTCAAAATCACATCAGGAGATCAAATCATGCGAAAAGGCGCCTTGCTGACACTATTTCTGATTTGCTGGCCTATCAATAGCCAGAGTTTGTCAAATCCCTCATTGCCCGCGCAAAGCAAAACACAGATCGTACTGCTGGGCACGGGCACGCCGAACGCCGATCCTGACCGTTCAGGTCCGGCGGTGGCCGTCGTCGTAAACGACACGCCTTACGTGGTTGACTGCGGCCCCGGAGTCGTTCGCCGCGCCGCAGCCGCCGAGCGAAGGGGCGTCACAGGATTGGCCGTCGCAAAGCTGCGCCGGCTGTTCATCACGCATCTGCATTCCGATCATACTGTAGGATTGCCCGATTTCATCTTCACTCCGGCAGTGCTCGAACGCGATGCGCCGCTCGAAATTTACGGCCCGCCAGGAATCAAGAAGATGACCGACCACATCATCAAAGCCTTCGCCGAGGACATCGACATCCGTCTGCGCGGATTGGAGCCGAGCAAGCCGCGCGGTTATGTCGTCAACGTTCACGAGATCAATACGGGCGTGATCTATCGCGACGAGAACGTGACGGTCAAAGCCTTCGCGGTCAAACACGGTTCGTGGAAGCGCGCTCTCGGATTTCGATTTGAAACTTCCGACCGCGCGATTGTCATTTCGGGAGATTGCGCCCCCAGCGAAAGCGTTATTGAAGCTTGCAACGGCTGTGACGTGTTGATCCACGAAGTCTATTCGACCGCCGGCTTCGCGCGCCGCCCGCCCGAATGGCAACGGTACCATTCAAACTTCCACACCTCGTCGAAAGAATTGGCCGGCATTGCGACAAAAGCCAGGCCAGGCTTACTGATTCTCTACCACCAATTGCAATGGGGCGTGACGCCGGAACAATTACTGGGCGAGATCAAAGAAGGCTATTCGGGCGGCGTTGTCAGCGGCAATGATCTGGATGTTTACTGACGCATTACTTTTTCTCCGCCGGTGTTCCGGAGGGGAGCTTTTTCAAGGTCCCTGCAAGAATGTCGACCAGTTTCTTGTCATCCTCTTTGCCAATGTCGTAGGTAGTGCGGACCTGGGTGTAGGCCAGCGCATCGCCCGTGCGCGCGTCGATGATTCCAATTTTTATGAAGTAAGTCGGTAAAATCATCGAGGGGTCGAGCATCATCCACCCCAGCGCCTTCTTCCCGCCGCTCTTGCGCTGCCCCGCCGCGTTCACGAAAATGAACGCGTCTATGTTGTCGTCCTGATTGAGCAACAACACCTGATCTCCGAGGCTGAAGCGGCCCTTTTCGACGTCTTTCTGCTTCTTGGTAACCTTGGCGAGCAGTTCATCGTAATTGCGCCGCAGGTCGGCCGCCGCGTATTTCAGCTTCTCGTCATTTTGCAGCGCCTCCGGCGTGAAATGGCTGTCGAGCACGGTCAGTTTTTTGGCGGTTAGAGCTTTGGCCACCGCATTCTCGATGATCGGCGTCGCAGCCGCGGCCTCTTTTTCCAAAGGCTCGCTACCTTTCATTCCGTCCTTGGTGAGCGAAACTTGCGCCGGAAGGACGACCACGCGGTTGATGACCAGCTTGTCGCCGCCGGGCTTCGCTTCCTTGAGCTTCGGGTGCAGCCTCTGTCCCATTGTGAGGACTGGCGTTAATAGGATGATGAAAAGCAGCGAGAGAAAGAAACGGGCTAACGAGAGTGGAGTATTCATATTGTGGTGTCTCCTATTGTCATTTGTCGGTTTTCTCATTGGTCGCGGTCTTGGACTCCTGCGCTCTGACTCGGCGCAGTATCATCAGACGGTCCATCGCGGCGGGCTGTAGCTCCAGATATTTGCTGTAGGCTTCGACGGATTGTTGTGGTCGGCTCTGTTTCTCATACAACTCGCCGAGTCCGCGCCATGCCAGCGCGTAATTCGATTCCAACTGAGTCGCGCGATTGTAGAACTTTTCGGCTTCGGCATAGTTCGCCGTTTGCCGCTCCTTCCCAGCCGGGGTGGCGGCCAGAGTCCTCTCCTCCTCCTGCAGCGTCAGTTTGTTGCGGCGCTTCCTGGCCTCTTTTTTGCCCTGGCCGGTTTTTTC
The DNA here is from genome assembly GCA_035275805.1 of Blastocatellia bacterium. Lineage (GTDB taxonomy): Bacteria > Acidobacteriota > Blastocatellia > RBC074 > RBC074 > JAJVID01. The sequence continues at coordinate 3,282 of DATEMG010000477.1, read as the reverse complement.
TTCGGCGAGCGGCTCAGGCGAGCGGGGGCCGAGCGCGGCGTAAGCGTCGGCGAGCGCGGTCAGGTTCGACGCCAGTTCGGGCTGAGCAGCGACCAAACGTTTGCCGAGCGTCGTCGCCGTGCGATATAGCCCTGCGTCAATCGCCAGTTGAATGTCGTGGCGCGTCACTTCCGACGCGTTTTTCAAATAATCCTCTTTCGATAAGCCGGCGGACTCTGTTTCACGTTTAGGCGCAGATTTGGATATCCATTCATTCAAATAGGCGACGCGATCTTTGGTCTTGGGATGATCGCCGTAAAACGGTTCGCCGTGCAGATCGACTTCATATTTATGCAGGAAGGATTCGAAGGCGGCGACCATCGCCTTCGGGTCGTAAGGCGACGCGGCCATCAATTGCGCGCCTTCCAGATCGGCCTCTTTTTCAAGCTCGCGGGTGTAGCCGATGACGCTGATGCCCAGCATGAACTGCGCCACCATGCTCGCGCCCCATCCGCCCATGCCCGTGTAAGCCCCGGCTAAGCCGATCAGGTTGATCGCCAACATCTTCTTGCGATAACTGCGGTAGCTCAGATAGGTATGGCGATTGCGCACATGAATGATCTCGTGCGCCAACACGCCGACCAGTTGCGCCTCGTTCTCCATGCGGGCCAGCAAACCCGTATGGACGTAGATCGAGCCATTGGGCATCGCAAACGCGTTGACCACCGGATCGCGCATGACGCGAAACCGCCAGACTATATTCTCCAATTGATCTTCCGGTTTGAGCAATGACCGGCCTAGGCGATCCACGTAGGCGTTCATCTGCGGCTCGCGATAGACCAGTCCCTGATCTTCAAACCTCTTATCCTGTTGTTTGACCTGTTCGAGTAACTCCAAATCGACCTCGCCGAAGCTAAAGGATTCCTGGCCCGTCTGAGCCGTGGCGAGGCCGGCCAAAACGAAGCATGACAACAAGGCCGTTATGAGCCGCAGAGACAGGCGATTGCAAAGGGAGGGACATTGAGAATGTTTATACATAGCGCTTCTCCTTTCGGGCGAAGTTCGGCGTGGTTAAAAGTGGCGTCAGTATTGCTGATCAGAAAAATAAGAGCCTGTTTAAAAGCTCCTTGAAACCCTCAAAGGGCGCAATAATAAAGGACAACCACGCGCTTTCAGGGCTTGATGACTCGGTTGATGCTTACCTGCGCTGCGCTCCTATGGCTATTGTATGTTTGCGCCACTGAGGGCTTCAGGTTGGACTACCCGGCTTTTAAAACGCCCCCAGTAGCCTTAAGGCCAGAAACTCTAGCCAGGCTCAAACTCCCTCTCCGATATCTGATGCTAAAATCGGAAAAGTATTTCATGGAGATGTGATGATTGCTGGATGTAATGAATAAATTTGTGGCTTCAGGTCGGACTACACGGCTTTTAAAACGGGCTCTATGAGATGAAGAGATCAATGAAGCGGACGCCCGAAGCGCACATAGTATAGGAACATTCCCGGCGCAAGACAAGCTTTATGTGAGGGCGCGGTTACCGCGTTCTGAACAGCCTCTTGTTACAAAATCCGTCTTTGGCGCGTAAATCCGATCACTGCGGCGTCACGTATGAGCCTGTTGAATACCACGATAATCTTGGGGCGCCCTTGCGTTAATGCGCGGGGGCCCTCTAAAAAATGAAAGGAACAAAGAATGCGTAAAATAAGATTAGTAACGGTTGCGCTGTGTCTGTCGGCGTTCTTTTTGAGCGCCGCTTCAGCTCAGGCCCAGTCACTCTATGACCGTCTGGGCGGCAAAGACGCCATCAAGGCGGTCGTAGATGAGTTCGTGGGCATCGCCGCAGCCGACACCCGTATCAATAAGAAGTTCGCCAAGACCAACATTGATCGCTTGAAATTCGAGTTGGTCGAGCAAATCTGCGCCGCCACGGGCGGGCCTTGCAAATACACCGGCCTGGATATGAAAAAAGCGCACAAAAACATGGGAGTGACTGCAGGTGAATTTAACGCGCTGGTCGAAGACCTGGTCAAAGCCCTGGATAAGTTCAACGTGAAGGATAAGGAAAAGAATGAGCTGCTCGGCGCCCTCGGCCCGATGAAACCCGACATCGTCGAGGTCGAATCTCAGCAGACCGGAACGCCCTTACCGGACAAATTCAAGCCCGCGCCGCCGCTGAAGGAAGGCAAATCGAAGGGCGAAAAGAAGAAGAAGTCGGGCTATTGATGAAAGCAATCGGGGCATCAAGAGCGAATTGATGAATGCAGCCCCGCTTCGTCAGTTTGGTTTGTCAATTGCTTAGCCAATTGCCGGCGATGGGTCGAGGATTAACGGTCAGCAACGGAAGATCGCATCCCGTCCTTCGCCGGCAATTTTTTTGAGTCGCGTCGTCCATGGATGCTGTGATCTCTTCCACGCAGGCGCCGAATTTATTCGTCACGTGACGGATAAATTCGGCGCCTGCGTGTCTATTAACTGAGGAAATGACAATGCGAATTAAGCGCGCAATCATCGTCACTCGTTGAATCTTTATTTATCGGGCGTGACGCGCAAGACCTGCGCGGAGTATAGTTCGGTCGTCACGGCGCCTATGTCGAAGGGAGATTCACACGATTATGACAAGACGACTCGGACGATGGCAGGCTCTGTTAGCAGCGATGGCTGTTTTGTCTCTGGTCATCGCAGCTCAGGAAAACCGGTCCTATCGTGAGCTGCCGAACTTCCACCAGGTCAATGAAAACCTTTATCGCGGCGCCCAGCCGCAGCCCGGCGGGTTGAAGAAATTATCCGAGCTTGGGATCAAGACGGTCATTAACCTGCGCGGCGCGAGTGAAGATACGCAAAAGGAGCAGTCCGAGGTCGAGGCCTCAGGGATGCGCTATTTCAACATTCCCATGCCGGCCCTGGGACGTCCGACGGACGAGCAGGTGGAGCGCGCTCTGGCCGTCATTGACGCGCGGGAGAACTGGCCAGTCTTCGTTCATTGCCAGCGCGGGGCCGACCGCACGGGCGTGGTCGTTGCCGTCTTCCGTATCTTGCGCGACCAATGGACCGCCGAACAGGCCATCGACGAAGCCAAGCGATTCGGGTTGGCCGGCATACAGTTCCGCAAGAAGGGTTACATCTCCGATTACTACAATAGGCGGCGCGACGCGCGGAAGTGAGCTAAATCGGAACAACCGAGAGTAAGATTTATGGCCTTTGGGAAATAAATGCGCCTGCTGTGGCGCGAGTTGTTTACTCGCGCCGTTTCGGCCGAAGACGGAAGACGGCGCGAGTAAACAACTCGCGCCACAACATTACCGGC
>DATEMG010000476.1:0-2097 GCA_035275805.1 Blastocatellia bacterium | reverse complement strand
GGTGGCCGAAGCCGCCGTCTTCGGCGTCCCGGACGAGACCTACGGCGAGGAGATCATGGCCGCCGTCGTCGTCAAGCCGGGGCAGTCGCTCACCGAAGATGAGATTAAACGGCACATCAGCGGCTACGTAACGAAGTTCAAGACGCCCGCTCAGGTTGTCTTTCTGGAGGCATTGCCCAAGAATCCGTCCGGAAAAATTCTCAAACGCGCGCTGCGTGAACAATTCGCCCCCCGGCGGGATTGAGCATTTACGCATGGGAGCGCAGGCATCCTTGCCTGCGGCTTCCGGCAATATCTGACTGACCGAAACTCGCAGGCAAGGATGCCTGCGCTCCCAGGGTGGATCAGAGGAAATGAAAAAAACACCTGTGTTGTTTCGTCTTTTCTTGTTGCTTGTCACGCTCGACCAGGCCGCCGGCGCAAGACGATTACTTCTACATGCGCGTGGCGCAGATTGACGGCGAAGCGGCGTGGGTCTCTCCGGTGTGGATTGGTGAACAGAGTTCGGCGAAGAAATGGATTATCATTGTCGCTCGCAGTCATTATGTTCCTGGAAAACCTGCGAACTGATTTGCTATGAAAACCCGACCGACCATTTTCATCAGCGGCGTCTCCCACGAGTTCGGGTCCTTCCGTGATGCGGTGGAGAATGAGATCGAGATGAAGGGCTGTTTCGCTGAAAACCAGCTCGGCTTCCACCCTGACTACAGCACGGTCGAGGAAATGCTGCGTCGCAGGCTGCATGATTCCGACGCCGTGATCCACATCGTCGGCTTCCGCTTCGGCGCTGAGCCGAACCAGCGACCGGCGAACGCGCCGCGACGCTCCTACACACAGATGGAGTTCGACATTGCGCGCGAGTTGCAGAAGCCGGTCTATGTCTTTCTCTCGGCGGACGCTACGGTCCGCCAGCCGCAAAATCCGAACGAGCAACCGGAAGATGATGACGCCGAGGCGCTACAACGCGCGCATCGCGACGCCGTTCAAAAGACGAACCATCTTTACTACTTCTTCAAAGATCTGGCCGATCTATGCAAGCTGGTTGCCGAAATCCCGCCCGTACAGGCCGCAAGGTTTTTGGAATTGTTGTTGGGTGAGGTGTCCGGGGCGGTGCAGAATGCCGCGCAGTCAGTGATCCACGCAGCCCGGAGCGGTGATGCGTTAGAGCTGAAATTTGACCTCACCGTTCTTGCCACCGCCCTGCACCAGGCGGGTCGCCGGAAAGAGGCGGAGGCGCGTTTTCAAGAGGCCGAGCAGATGCAGGCCGATCGCCAGCCCACTTACCCGCTGTTGTATTCCCTGCAGGGCTTCCTGTATTGCGACCTCTTATTGACGGAGGCGGAGCGCGCCGCGTGGCAAAGGTTTGTAGTCCCGCCTTTAGACGGCCAATCCATCCAGGAACCGTGTAAATGCATGACTACAAACGAAGCCCTTGCCGCCAACTGTCGCGCCGTCTCGGAGCGCGCGGCGCAGACGCTCAAGTGGGAGGAGGGAATGCGGGGCGCCCCTTTTCTTGACATCGCGCTGAGCCATCTTACCCTGAGCCGCGCCGCGCTCTACGAGGCGCTTCTCGGATATTCCGATATCCAAAATTCGGAATCTGAAATTGACGCCGCCGTGTCTGGCCTCCGCATCGCTGGCCAGCAACAATATTTTCCTCTCGCCCTCCTCACCCGCGCCTGGTTGCGAAGCTTGACCGGCTCGCGCATCGGCCCCGAGAGCGCGCAGAGCGACCTGGATGAAGCCTGGGAAATAGCCGAGCGAGGCCCGATGAAACTCTACATGGCGGACATTCTTCTTTACCGCGCCCGCCTCTTCTTCTTCTACGAGCAACAGTACCCATGGCAATCGCCGCAGGACGACCTGGCCGCCGCCGAGAAGCTGATCAAAGATTGCGGCTACCACCGTCGCGACGAAGAACTCGCCGACGCCAAGCGGGCGATTCTCGGACAATCGTTGCGGTGAGAGCTCGCGCCGCGAAGCGCAAGGCGCTTGGGAGTTTGAGTGAGTCTGGTTGAAGATTAGTATCAAGAGCGGTTTTCAATTGGATGTACGCGAAGGAGCGCTCCGGTACGGTACCGGGAGCGGTAGCGACCG
>DATEMG010000475.1:0-2649 GCA_035275805.1 Blastocatellia bacterium | reverse complement strand
AAGACCACCCGGTCGCTACCGCTCCCGGAACCGTACCGCTTAATCCAAATCTCGGTATGCCTGGTATATAAATATAGCCTCTGACGGAACCTGACTCGCATGTATAGATTGGAATGGATCGAGCGGCGTAAGCTAAGGGCGACGGCCCCCCCCTTCACTGATCAGGTTGCAACCGTCAGCCCAGTTGTTTGGAAATTGGGGTTGACGAGCTTCTTGACCGACATCTCATCCGAGATGGTCAACAGCGTCCTGCCGGTCTATCTAGTAATCCACCTCCACTTGAGCCCATTGCAATACGGAGCCATTGACGGCGTCTACAACGGGCTGGCGGTGATACTTGTAAGTCTCGCCGCAGGGCTGACGGCCGACCGCTCAAAGCGGCATAAGGAAGTCGCGTTGACGGGATACGGATTCTCCGCGATCTGCAAGCTGTTTCTGCTCGCAGCCGGAGGCGTCTGGGGATGGCTCATTTTCATAACGGGCCTCGACCGAATCGGCAAGGGCATACGAACCGCGCCCCGCGACGCGCTGATTTCGTTGAATACTCCTCCCCATCTGATGGCGAGCGCGTTTGCCGTTCACCGCGCGCTCGACGCCGGCGGCGCTTTATTGGGGCCGATAATCGCGTTCATCTTGCTGGCGCAAATGTCCGGGGCCCCCGAAGCTTTTGATATACTTTGGGTGACGAGTTTCCTCTTCGCAATCCTCGGCGTGGCCGCGTTATGGCTCTACGTTCCCAGGCCGAAGGATAGCTTGTTCACACAGCCCCTTTCGGATGAACGAAAGCTTTCTCGACGATCGCTCTCAGTTCTATTCGCCTCGCGCCATTTCGTCGCGCTGGCGGGTTGTGGATTGCTCCTATCTGTAGGAACCGCCGCCGATGGATTCATCTATCTCATAATGCTGGAAAAGGGCGGCGTAAATTCAGGATTCCTGCCTCTGTTCTATGTCGCCACCGCCGCTTCTTATGCGTTGTTCTCCATTCCGGCGGGCCTTTGCGCCGACAGGTTCGGACGCGTCTCGATCTTCCTTGGCGGCTACGCCGTCCTGGGGGGCGTCTACGCGCTGTTGCTCTTCATGCCCACCGTCGGCCTGCCCGCGCAAGCGGTTTGTCTCCTTCTTCTCGGAATCTACTATGCCGGAACCGAGGGAGTGCTCATGGCGATGGCGAGCACGGCGGTTCCGCCGGAAGCGCGCGCCAGCGGTCTCGCTGTCCTGGCCACTGCGATCGCCTTAGGTAAAATGGGGGCATCGTTCATGTTCGGGTGGCTGTGGGAAGCCTATGGCGACCGGTCCGCGATTGTCGTGTTTATAGGGATTTTGATGGCCGCGACGCTTGTCGCCGGATACTGTTTTCGAGTAATTGGAGGGAAGCGTTCTCATGCATAGACCGAACCGGATTTTCGCCGCGCTATGCGTGGCCAGCGTGATCACTCTGGCGGCGTATATCCTTTGGGCGAGAACACGAGGCGCAGACAATGCAGCCGGCGCGACGAAGAGTTCGTCATTGAGCGATGCGCCGGCCATAAGCTCCTCGACGGACGCAAGGCCGCTGCCGTACGTCGCCGAAGAACGCGGGACGAAAGCCGGCGGCGACGCTCAGAACAATATGGCAAGGCGGATTTATTTTCGCTACAACGGTGTCGACGGCAACTACGGCCGGCTGGCGTTCGCGGCGCCTGAACGTCTTGATCAACCACGTTTCATCGAGACTTTGTCCTGCGAGGTGGCTCACATCTCGGGGGGGCGCGGAATCTGCCTGGCGGCCGACCGCGGGCTGCTCACAACTTACGCCGCGAAACTCTTCGACGCAAAAACTTTCAAAGTCATTGCGGAGCTTCCGCTGAAGGGCGTCCCAAGCCGATGCCGCATGTCTTCGGACGGCAAATTGGCCGCCCTGACAGTGTTTATCAGCGGTCACGGTTACGCGTCTGTAAACTTCTCGACGCAATCACTGTTGATTGAAGTTGATAACGGTCGAATCATTGCAGACCTGGAGGAATTCTCGGTCAGTCGGGATGGCCGCCCCTTCAGCAACAAGGATTTCAATTTCTGGGGGGTCACTTTCACGCCGGATACGCGGCATTTCTACGCCACGCTTTCCACGAACCGGCAGCACTTCCTCGTCAAAGGCGACATCGCCAACACTTCGGCGGCAGTCATCCATGACAACGTCGAATGCCCTTCCCTGTCCCCTGACGCGTCCCTCGTCGCTTACAAGAAGCGATTAACGGTGGATGGTCGTGTCTTTTGGCAACTGCACATTCTGGATCTGAAGACAAATCAAGAAACGCCCCTGGCCGAAAAACGCAGCGTTGACGATCAACTGGAATGGCTGGATAACGATCGCGTGCTTTACTCGCTTCCGGAAACCGAAAACGGCTCCTCCGCCAGCACCGACATATGGGTGGCGGCCATCGATGGCGCCAGCGCCCCCAGGCTCTTCCTCAAAAAGGCATATTCTCCTTCGATGGCGTCATTGCCGTAGCTGCGGCGCGCAACCATCTCCGCTGCGCTTTCAGTTACGTCCTCCATTTCCCGTCTTCCTCGATACTCTCTCGAACGCGGAACGCGGTGATCTTGCGGATCAGAGGTAGAGGCGGGCGCCGAACTACTTCTTCACGCCATAGGCTCGTAACACAACAAGAC